>NZ_JBEUPA010000006.1:0-124663 GCF_040492065.1 Actinomadura sp. NPDC000929
GCCAGGCACCCCGACTCGGGATCACCCGGCACCCGTAGATGTCCTTGTCCGACGCCTTGTCCAGCGCCCGGTCGAAGTACACCCCCGGCGAACGCACCAGCTGCGAGACCACGACACGCTCGGTGCCGTTGATGATGAAGGTGCCCTTGGGGGTCATGAGCGGGAAGTCGCCCATGAACACCGTCTGGCTCTTGATCTCACCGGTGGTGTTGTTGATGAACTCCGCCGTGACGAACATCGGGGCGGAGTAGGTCATGTCCTTGTCCTTGCACTCCTCGACGGAGTACTTGGGCGGCTCGAACCGGTGGTCCCGGAACGACAGGGACATGGTTCCGGAGAAGTCCTCGATCGGACTGATCTCTTCGAAGATCTCCTCCAGCCCCGACTGCGTCGGGACGCTCTTACTTCCGGCCTTCTGGGCCGCCTCGACCCGGGCCTTCCACCTCTCGTTGCCCAGCAGCCAGTCGAACGAGTTGGTCTGCAGAGCAAGGAGGTCCGGGACTTCGAGCGGCTCCTTGATGCGCGCGAAGGAGACGCGGTTCGGACCGGTTGCGGTATTCGAGGCGTTGCGCGAGGCTGCCAAGAGTGGTCCTTCCGAGGGCTCGCGGCGTAACAGATGACACGCACGCCAGACGATCCACGTTCGAGACCTGCTCAAAGAGGGCCAAACCGGACCCTCAAAGGGGCCTGAACCGGACCTTCACAGGTGTGCTCTCACACGTGGATAGTCAGAGGGCAGCGCAAAGGGGCAGTGTAGCCGAACCGGTACACCGCTCGCAACTCTAGCGCCGCAGTATGCATCACGTTGCCATGGAGCATCGCCCCTCAGCGCCTCTCAGTCAAGAGCGGACTTGGACTTTTCAGGCCCTGACCTGCAGTGAGGAAGGCCATAGTTTAGGGATCCGGGTTGACAGCCCGCGAACCGCCCACGACGGCGGGTCGCGCGCCCTCGGACCGTTCGGCCCGCCGCCTCGTCTAGGCGCGGCCCGAGGGGGTTAACAGCGACTCGTCCGCGCGCCGTGGCGGCCGTCCGGAAGACTCCGGGAGAGACAGGCGTCCAGGCCCGGAGGGCCGGGCGCCCGGCCGGAGACCGGCGCCCGGCGCGTGCGGCGGCTAGGAGAGGACCGTGAGCTCAGAGGCGAGCCACTTGCCGTCCTTCTTGACCATCGTCAGCTTGATCCGGAGCGGCTCGGGGAGGCGCTGCTGCTTGTCGGTCTTGGTCGCCGACGACCGGTTGGCGTAGACGAGCGCCACGACCTTGTCGGGGGTCGCGCTCACGACGCCGACCTTCATGACCGTCGTGTTGGAGACGGCCTGCTGCTGGACGGCGACGGTCTTGAGCTGCTGGGCGAGCTTGTCGTACTGGGTGTGCAGCTTGCCCGTCGTGGTCGCGGACGCGGCCTTCAGGTCGGTGTCCAGCGTCTGGTAGTCGTACGAGGACAGCTTCTGGGCCGCGCGGGACGCCGCGAAGGACGCCTCCTTGGACGCCTGCTCGGTCGCGTCCTGCTCGCGGACCTTCAGCGCCAGCGCCGTGGTGGCCGCCGCGAGCGCGACCGCCAGGACGACCAGCACGGCGATCACCGTCGACCTGCCGCCCAGCCGGGACCGGCCCGCCGGCTCGTCCTCGTCGTCGTCCTCGTCGTCGTCGCCCTCGTCGCCCTCGTCGGTCGCCTTGACCGGCTTCTTGAGGTTCAGGCGCTTGGTCCTGGGGGCCTTGGCGGGCTTCGCGTCCTCGCCGTCTTCCTCGCCCTCGGCGTCTTCCTCAGCCTCGGATTCCTCCTCGGCCTCAGCGGCTTCAGCGACCTTCGCGGTCTCGGCGCTCTTCGCAGCCTTGGCCTTCTTCGGAGCCTTGGCCGTCTTGGAGGTCTGGGCCGTCTTGAGGGACTCGGTCTCGTCCTCTTCGGCCTTCGCGTCGTCGTCGCCGACGGCCTCGCCGTCCGTCTCCGCCGCTGATTCGCTCCCTGCGGCGTCGGCGTCGCCGGACGCGACTTCAGACGCCTTCCCGCCACGACGGGGCTTCTTGGGGGATTTGAGGGCCTTAGGAGTCTCCTCCGGAACGTCCTCCTCGGGCTCCTCGTCCGCCGCGGCCGCTTCGGCGGCGGCCGCCTCGTCCGCGGCGATCTGGGCGAGGCGCGCGGCCTCCCGGGCCTTCGCGGCGGCCTCCTCCGCCAGACGCGCCGCCTCGGCGGCCTCCTCGGCCCTGGCCGCTCGATCCGCCTTGATCGTCACGGGACAACCTCCAGTCCGGACACGAGCCAGCGGCCGTCGACCCGCGTGAGGTCCATCTGGTACCGGTAGCCCTGCGGCGTACCGTTCTGCACCTTGTCGTTGGTGACGGTCCCGGTGAGGGACACCATCACCTCGGCGGAGTCGCCGTCGATGGAGACCAGCGCGGCGTCGACGTCCCTGACCGTCGACTTGGCCTTGGCCTTGGTGATCTGCTGCATGAAGGCGTTCGACTGGCTTCCCAGCTTGTTCCTGAGGTCGCCGGTGGTGCCGCCCACGATGCGGTCCAGGTCGCGCTGGGCGGTGGCGGCGTCGAGCGACATCAGGTTGACGCCCATCTGCCGCGCCGACTGGATCGCCTTCGCCTTCTGGTCGGCCTCGTCCTTGTTCCTGAGGGAGACCACGCCGAGCCAGCCGGACGCGACGGCGAGCCCCACCACGACGACGCTCAGGACGATCGCGGTGACGAGGGGTAGACGGCGCCTCATCGTGCCCGCCTCACTGGCTCAGCGGTCCGAGCAGGAGCCACTTCCACGAGGATTCCTCTCCCAACTGGCGTGTACCGGCGCTGCGCGGCATGACGTATCGCTTGCCATCGGGGCCGTAGACGGCGCCCGTCGCTGGATCGTATCCAGCGAATTCGACTGAACCGGCCGGATACGACAGGTACAGGTTCCCGCCCGCGAGCTGGCCCGTCGGGGCCTCCGCGGCCTTCGCCTTGCTCTTGCCGGAGCCCTTGGCGTCCGTCTTGCCGCCGTCGCCGTCGCCGCTGCCGGCGCCGTCGCCGCGGGTGCCGTACGCGCCGCCCTCGGGGAACCCGGCCCCCGTGGTCGCGCCCGGCGGGACCTGCGGGAACGGCGCGATGGCGTCGCGCGGGAAGTTGCGGGCGCCGCGCACCGCCGTGGGCGCGTTGTTCGGCGCCTTGCAGCCGACGTCCAGGCGCGGCTTCTTCTTCGAGGTGTCCTGCGGCCAGCGGTGCTTGACCTTCTCGTAGCCCTGCGTGCAGGCGGGCGGCCCGTCGATGTTGAGGTCGAGCCCCAGGTGCTGCGTCCCGTCCCCGGGCGTGACGGTGAACGCGCCCGCGACCGTCACCGGGTAGAGGATGAACAGCGACCGCAGGCCGGCCTTGCGGGACGCGACGATCTGCCCCGTCGTGGTCAGGTTGGCCAGCAGGACGGGCAGCGTCGGCGCCAGCTGGTTGATGGCCTGGTGGGTCTCGTTCACCGCGCCCGGAGCGCTGTCGATGGTCTTGCGCAGCGCCGGGTCGTCGTTGCGGAGCGAGGTGGTCAGCGCGTTCAGGTTGCGGGCGAAGCCCTGGATGTTGGCGCCCTGGCCGCGCTGGGTGTCGAGGACGGTCACGCTGTTGTTCAGCAGCCGCTCGGTGTCGGGGTAGGCCTCGTTGGCGGTCTTCAGCAGCCGGTCGGTGTCGTCCAGGATCGACTGGAGGTCCGAGGCGGAGCCGGTGAACGCCTTGTTCAGTTCGTCCACGATGATGCCGAGATCCTTGGTGTTCACCGACCCGACGAGGGAGTCGACGTTGCGCAGCAGCTCGGCGGTGGACACCGGCAGCGTGGTGCGGCTCCGCGGGATGGTGTACGGGTCGCCCTCGTCCAGGTAGGGCCCGGACTTCGTGGTGGGCTCCAGGTCGATGTACTGCTCGCCGACCGCCGACCGGTTCGCCACGACGGCCTTGGTGCCCTCGCGCGGGATCCGCTTTCCGCGCTCCAGCAGCAGCTTGACGCGGATGCCGTCCTTGGTCAGCTCCAGGGGGCCGACGCGCCCGACCGGGACGCCCCGGTAGGTGACCTCGGCGTTGGTGAACACGCCGCCGGAGTCGGTGAGGTCGACGTAGGCGACGTACTGCTTGCCGAGCAGGTCGCGGCCGATGCCGATGTAGTTGACCGAGACGATCGCCACGCCGACGACGGTGATGACCGCGAAGGCGATGAGCTGGACGATGACGCCGCGCTTGAGGATCACGAGAGGCCCCCCGCCATCAGGGTCCGCAGACCGCCGTCACCGGGGTCGGGCGCGAGCGCGCCCGGCCGTCCCTGGCCGTTCGTGCCGGCCGGCTTCCCCGGGGTCTGTGTGGTGCCGCCGGGAAGCCCGGGCAGCCCGCCCTGGCTCCCGCCGCCCGGCGTCTGCGGCAGGACTCCCAGCGGGGAGTCCGGGAGCGTCACGTTCGGCACCTGGAGCATGCCGCGCATCTGCTTGCCGCTGCCGAGCAGCCCTTCCAGGTCCGTGCCGCCGAGCAGGTTCTGCGCGATGGACTCGAAGTCCAGGTCGACGGTCAGCCGCACGTTGCCGTAGTCGCCCGCGATGACGTTCTCGAACGTCGAGGGGAACGGGAAGGTGATCAGCGTCTCCAGCGACTTCGGCAGGTCGGAGCCGGCCTTGTTGAGGTTGCGCAGGATCGTGTTGAGGTCCCGCAGGTTGGCCAGCATGTCGGCCTTGGATTGGTTGATCACGTAGGTGGTGGTGCGGCTGAGCTTGTTCAGCGCGACCAGCATCTTGGTGAGGTCGGCGCGGTTGCGGTCGAGGACGGCGATCGCGGGCCCCGTCCGGTCGATGGTGTCCTGGATCGTCTTGCGCTCGGCCGCCAGCTTGCCGGTCAGCCGGTCGATGCTGTCCAGCGCCCGGGTGATCGCGGCGCGGTTCTGGTCCAGCGTCCCCGCGAAGGTGTTCACCCGCTGGAGCACCGACTTGATCGTGGACTCCCGGCCGCCCATCGCGGCCTGCAGCTCGTGACTGATCGTGGAGACCTGCTCCAGGCCGCCGCCGTTCAGCAGCAGCGACATCGCCGACAGCACCTCTTCGATCTCGGTGCCGCGGGAGGTGCGGTTCAGCGGGATCAGGTCGTCGTCGGCGAGCTCCCCGACCGGCGCCTCGTTCTTCGGCGGTTCGAGCTGCACGAACTTCTCGCCGAGCAGGCTGGTCTGGCTGATCGTCGCGATCGCGTTGTCGGGGAGCTTGACGTCGCCGCGGAACTTGACCGTGACGACGGCGTGCCAGCCGGCGCCCTGCCCGCCCTGCCCGCCGGGCTCGCCGGCCAGCTCGATCTTCTCGACCTTGCCCACCGACACGTCGTTGACCTTGACCGCCGACTGCGGGACGAGGTCCAGCACGTTCGCGAACTCGATCTTGACGGTGCGCGGGTGGGAGCCGAGGTCGGGCCCGCCGGGCAGCGGCAGCGACTCCACGCCGTTGAACGAGCAGCCGGACAGGGCCGTCACGCCCGCGAGCGCCGCGGCGCCGAGCAGCCGCGCCCTTCCGATCGACCGCCTGGTCATCGGCCACCTCCAGGCAGCAGCGCCGTGACGTCCGTGGGCTTCTTCTGGGTCCCGGTCGCCGCGGGCTTGTTCGTCGTGCTCGTCTTGCCGGACTTGCCGGGCCTGCCCTGCGGGCCGTAGGCGTCCGGCGGGATGGGCACCGGGTCGTAGTGCGTGGTCAGCGCGGTGATCCAGGACAGGTCCAGGCTGAAGCCGGTCAGCGCCTTGCCGATCCCGTTGTACGGCTTGACGAAGTCGAGGCACTCCTTGGCGGGCGTGCCCACCGAGTACGCCAGCGAGCAGATCCAGTCGGCCAGGTCGTGGAACTGGCGGAAGTTGTCGCGGGTGTGGATCGTGCCGCTGATCGGGTCGTAGGCGCGGGCCAGGTTGTTCACGGCGAGCGGGCCGGCGGTGAGGATCTCGGCGAGCGCGCCCTTCTCCTTCACCAGCACGCCGGTGACCTGCGCGAGCTGCCGGACGTTGGCGGCCAGCTCGGTGCGGTTGCCCTTGACGAATCGCTGCACGTTCCGCAGCGTCGGGGCGAGGGTGTTGAGGGCCGCGCTGAGCTCCTCCTTCTCCCCCGCGAGCTGCCCGGAGACGCCGTTGAGGTGCCCGGAGAACGACTTGATCTGCTGGTCGTTGGCCTTCATCGCGTCGGTGATGATCCGCAGGTTCTTGATCGTCTCGGCGACGTCGCCGCGGTCCGTGCTCAGCGTGCTGAGCGCCTTGGACGCGTCGGCGATCGTCTGCCGGATGTCCTCGCCCTGCCCGTCCAGGTTCGCCGCGCCGACCTGCAGCAGCCGCGACAGCGAGCCCTGCTGGCCGTTCGCTCCGGGCGCGTTCGCGCCCTGCGGGCCGAGCGCCCGGGACAGCTCGTTCAGGTTGCCGCCGACCTCGTCGACCTCGACCGGCACCGCGGTGCGGTTGGTGCCCAGCGTCGCCCCGTCGGCCAGGACGGCGCCGCCCTTGTAGACGGGCGTGATCTGGACGTAGCGGTCGGCGACGAGGGTCTGGTTGACGATCACGGCCTGCGCGCCGGCGGGAACCTTGTACTCGGCGTCGTACCTCAGCTCGACCTTCACCGCGTCCCCGACGGGCTCGACGCTGGTGACCTCGCCGACGGGGATGCCGAGGATGCGGACGTCCGCGCCCTTGTACAGGCCGACCGCCTTGGTGAAGTACGCCGTCATGTGGCGCTGCTTCGGCTCCTGGAGGACGAGCAGGAGCACGGCGGCCAGCACCGCGACGGCGAGGATCGCGCCGCCCAGGCGGAGGATGCTCGTGGAGTTACGCACTGGTGACCTGCCTGCTCACGGGAGGAAGGGCAACGGGTTGTCGGTGTTGCCGGTCGTGCCGGTGCCGGGCGATCCGCCGCCCGGACGGGCGCCCTGCCTGTTCGTCGTCGCGCCTCCGCCGGACGGGGGGTTCTGGATCGAGGCGGGGATCGGGATCAGGTTCTGGATCCACGAGTCGAACCAGCGGCCGGTGCCCGTCACGTCGGAGAACTGCCGGGCGAACGGCGCGAACAGCTGGAGGATCCGGTCCAGGTTGTTCTGGTTCTTCAGCAGGATCCGGTTGACCGCGGCCAGGTTGTCCAGCATCGGGCGCAGCTGCGCGTCGTTCTCGTTGATCAGCGCGTTCACCTGCTGCGACAGGGTCACGGTGTTGATCAGCAGCTGGTGGATGACGTCGCGCCTGGCCTGCACCGCCTGGAGCACCTTGTCGCCGTCCTGGACGAGCTTGGCGAAGTCCTGGTTGCGGTCGGCGAGCAGCTTGGAGACGTCCTTGGCCTTGCCGGCCAGCTCGTGCAACTCGTCGTCGCGGGACGCGACCGTGTTGGACAGCCGGCGCAGCCCCTGCAGGGAGGCCCTGACCTCCTCCGGGGAGTTCTTGAAGGTGTCCGACAGCACGTCGAAGGACTTGGCGACCTGCTGCACGTCGATCGCGCCGACGCGCTGGCTGAGCTCGCTGATCGCGGGGACGACCTCGAACGGGGTGTGGGTCCGCTCGATCGGGATGTTGCGGGCGAGCCGGCCGCGCCCGCGCGGGTTCAGCGCGAGGTAGTGGGCGCCGAGCACCGTCTTGATCTTGATGTCGGCCTCGGTGCGGTCGCCGAGCCGCACGCCGTCGTCGACCCGGAAGGTGACCTTCACGTGGTCGCCGGCCAGCTCCAGCCCGGTGACCTTGCCGACCTTGACGCCCGCGATCCGGACCTCCTCGCCGGCCCGCAGCCCGGCCGCCTCCCGGAACGCGGCGGTGTGGGTCCTGCCGCCGGAGACGAACGGGATGTTCTCCAGGTTCATCGCCAGCACCACCAGCACGATGATGATCGCGAACGCGGAGAGACCGATGGGGACCGGGTTGCGTTCCCGGAACGGGATCCTCATCTACTTGCACCTCGCGTTCTCGTTCACGATCGCCGGCGTCTGGTAGACCGGTCCGCCCGGCAGCCGCACCCGCGCGTCGAGACCGCAGATGTACATGTTGAACCAGGAGCCGTAGGAGGAGATGTTCACCAGCCCCTCCAGCCGCTTCGGCGTCCGCTGCAGGCCCGCGTCGAGCTCCTTGCCGTTCGCGTCGAACGTGGCGGTGAGCTTGCGCAGCCCCGCGATGTCGTCGCGGAGGTCCGGGCGGGCGTCGGCGAGCAGGTTCTGGGTGGTGCCGGTCAGCTCGTTGATCGCCGCCACCGAGTCGAAGATCGCCTTGCGGTCCCCCGAGACCCCGCTGACGAACCCGCGCAGGTCCGTGATCAGCTGGTTGACCTCGGTGTGCCGCTCGTCGATGGTGCCGAGCACGGTGTTCAGGTTGTCGATCACCTGGCCGATGACCTTGTCCCGGTCGGCGAGGGTGTTGGTCAGCGACGCCACGTGCGCGAGCAGGCTGTTGATCGTCCCGCCCTCGCCCTGGAGCACCTGGATGATCTGCATCGCGAGCGTGTTGACGTCCTTGGGCTCCAGCGCGCGGAACAGCGGCCGGAACCCGTTGAACAGGGTCGTCAGGTCCAGCGCGGGCGTGGTCTGCCCGATCGGGATCGTTCCGCCCGGCCGGAGGTAGTCGTTGGCCCGGCCGGCGCCGTCGGTCAGCGCCAGGTACCGCTGGCCCATCAGGTTGCGGTACCGGATCTGCGCCTTGGTGGACGAGGGCAGCCCCGCCTTGAACACGTCCTCCTTCTGGAGGCTGAACGTCACCTCGGCCTTGTCGCCCTCGTACAGCTCGATGTGCTCGATCTGGCCGACCCGGACGCCGGCGACGCGCACGTCGTCGTTGTCGAGCAGGCCCGTCACGTCCGAGAAGATCGCCTTGTAGGTGGTCGTCTCCCGGAACCGCATGTTGGAGATCGTCATCGCCAGCACGCCGGTGGCCAGCGAGGTGACGACCACGAAGATCCCCAGCTTGATCGCCGCACTGGTCGTCCTCACTTGACCGTCACCACCGATCCGTCGCCCAGCAGCGGCCCGAACATCAGCGCCGCGACGTCGGACAGCTGGTCGGCGCGGGTCCGCGTCACCGGTCCGAGCACGTTCTTGATCTTGTCCTTCTCGCTCATCGAGCCCGGGTCCACGAAGACGTTCGACAGCGCCCGGCCGCGGCTCCCGCCGCCGTTCGGGTCGTCGGGGTTCTTCCACCACAGGTCGTCCTGCGTGCCGTCCAGCGCCAGGTAGGTCGGGGACGGGACCTTGGGGTTCGGCAGCCCGTAGCAGCGCGGGTCGCGCTGGTCCTTGGCCTCCGGCTTGTCCAGCGGGTACTTGTAGCCCGGCACCGGCTTGACGATCTCGATCGTCAGGTTGAAGGTCTTGGACCCGTTGCCGCCGGCCACCCGCTGCGACTCCGGCCTGAGCTTCATCAGCCCGGCGAACACGCACGGCAGGGACGGCGAGTAGCGCGCGACCAGGTCCAGCCCGTCCCGGTTCGCGATGTTGAAGCCGATGATCTTCGGGGCGTTCTGCCGCATGAACACGTCGCCGTCCTGCGCCAGCGCGGTCGTCGCCGGGATCAGCTGCTCGATCGTCGCCTTCTTGTCGGTGATCGTCCGGCTGGTGACGTTGAGGTTGCGGAGCGTCTGCAGCAGGTCGGGCGCCGCGGCGCTGTAGATGTCGGAGACGTCGGCCAGGCCGTTCAGGTCGTGCACCAGCGTGCCGAGCTGCGGGTTGACCTTCCGCAGCAGCTCGTCGGCCTCCTCCAGGTTCCGGCCGATCTGGTCGCCGCGGCCCTGCAGCGCCGTCGCCAGGGCGTTCAGCGTCGCGTTCAGCTCCGCCGGCTTCACCGCCTGCAGCAGCGGGAGCAGGTCGTTCAGCACCTTGTCGATCTCGACGGCGGCCTGGGAGCGGTCCTGCTGGATCACCTGGCCCGAGCGCAGTCCCATCGGGCCTCCCTGCGCTGGGGCCGCCAGGTCCACGTACTTCTCGCCGAACAGCGTCTTCGGCAGCAGCCGCGCCTGGACGTTGCGCGGGATCAGCTTCGCCTTGCCCGGGTCCAGCGCCAGGTGGAGCGTCGCCCCCCGCGCGTCGGCGTCGGTGCCGCGCACCTCCCCGACGATCAGACCGCGGATCTTCACGTCGGAGTGCGGCAGCAGCTGCAGCCCCGCCCGCTCCGTCCGCACCTTGACGTCGAGCGTCGGCGTGAACGCCTTGTTGTACAGCGCCACGGTCAGCGCCAGCAGCAGGATGATCACGACGATCATCGACGCGCCGAGCACCCGGTAACGCACCCGCTCACTCATGCCGGCCTCCTGTGGGGGGACGACCCCCCACACCCCCCGCGTTCGCTCCGCTCATCCACGTCACCCCGCGATCCGGACGCTGGTGGTGGTGCCCCAGATCGCCATGCCGAGCATCAGGTCGACCACGTTGATCACCACGATGCTGGTGCGCACCGCGCGGCCCACCGCGACGCCGACGCCCGCCGGGCCGCCGGAGGCGTGGTAGCCGTAGTAGCAGTGGATCAGCATCACGAGCACCGCGAAAACGATCACTTTTCCGAATGACCACAAGATGTCGTACGGCGGTAGGAACAAATGGAAATAGTGGTCATAGGTGCCGGTCGACTGGCCGTAGAACATCGTCACGATGACCCGGGTCGCGCCGTAGGAGGCGAGCAGTCCCACGATGTAGAGCGGAATGACCGCGATCATCCCGGCGAGCATCCGGGTGGTGACGAGGAACGGCATCGACGGGACGGCCATGACCTCCAGCGCGTCGATCTCGTCGGAGATCCGCATCGCGCCGAGCTGGGCGGTGAACCCGCAGCCGACCGTCGCCGACAGGGCGAGCGCCGACACCAGCGGCGCGATCTCGCGGGTGTTGAAGTAGGACGCGACGAACCCGGTGAACGCGGCCGTGCCGATCTGGTTCAGCGACTCGTAGCCCTGCAGGCCGACCTGGCTGCCGGTGAAGAACGTCATGAACCCGACGATCACCACCGAGCCGCCGATCACCGCGAGGCCGCCGGTGCCGAGGCTCACCTCGGCCAGCAGCCGCAGCACCTCCTTGCGGTACCGGCGCAGCACCCGGAACACCCACGCGAACGCGCGGGCGTAGAACGACATCTGGTGGCCGAAGTCGTCCAGCCGGTCGAGCGGCGCGCTCGCCACCCGCCGGGCGGCCTTGCCCGTCTTGCCAGGGGCAGCCATCTACATCCCCTTCGACGGGACGAACTGGAAGTACAGCGTGGAGATCAGGAAGTTCTCCAGGAAGAGCAGCATGAACGTGATGACGACGGTCTGGTTGACCGCGTCGCCCACGCCCTTCGGCCCGCCCTTGGCGTTCAGGCCCTTGTACGCGGCGACCAGGCCCGCGGTGATGCCGAAGACGAACGCCTTGAACTCGGCCTGCAGCAGGTCGGGCAGCTGCGCGATGGCGTTGAAGGAGGCCAGGTAGGCGCCGGGGGTGCCGCCCTGCAGCATCACGTTGAAGAAGTAGCCGCCCAGCAGGCCGACCACCGAGACCAGCCCGTTGAGGAACAGCGCGACGAACGCGCAGGCGAGCATCCGCGGCACCACCAGGCGGTGCAGGGGGTTGATGCCCAGCACCTCCATGGCGTCGATCTCCTCGCGGATCTTCCGGGAGCCGATGTCGGCGCACATCGCCGACCCGGCGGCGCCCGCGACCAGCAGCGAGGTGACCAGCGGGCTGGCCTCCCGGACGATCGCGACCACCGCGGTGGCGCCGGTGTAGGACTGCGCGCCGAGCTGCCGGATCAGCCCGCCGACCTGGAGGGACAGCACGCCGCCGAAGGGGATGGCGACCAGCATCGTGGGGACGACGGTGACGCTGACGATGAACCAGGCCTGCTGGATGAACTCGCGCCACTGGAACGGCCACTGGAACATCGCGCGGCCGGTGTCCAGGCACAGGGCGAAGAACCGTCCCGGTTCCTTGATCGCGACGTTGGCCGCGCCGTCCCCGATCTTGCGGAACGTCGCCGAAGAGCCCCCGCCCTTTTTTGCCCCTCGCTGGTCCGCGCCGATACCAGGAGTGGACATCAGTAGCCTGCACCCGCTCCCGGCCGGCCGGGCGGCGGGGTGCCGGGGAACCCTCCCCCGGGTCCGCCGGGCGGCGGACCGGCGGGCGGCATGCCGCCGGGCGCCCCGTGCGCGCCGCCGGCGGGAGTGCCGACGGGCGTCATGGACGCCACGTACCGGGGCCACTCCTCCACCCAGTTGCGGCCGAGGTCGTCGACGAACGAGCCGGGCGGCGGCGTGACGCCGTGCGCCGCGCACCAGGCGCCGGGCGCGTGCATGCCGGCGCGGATCAGCCCGTTGCTCGGCATCTGCTGCGGCGGGATCGGCGGCAGCTTGCCGGGGTCGTGGCCCATCTTCGCCTCGGCCTCCAGCTCGGACTCGTCCTTCTCCTCGGACATGCCGATCGGGCCGATCTTGCTGGCGTTGAGGAACTGCCGGACGACCGGCTCCTCGCTGGACAGCAGCATCTCCCGCGGCCCGAACATCGCCAGGTGCCGCTGGTACAGCAGGCCGATGTTGTCCGGGAGGGTGCGGGCGGTGTTGATGTCGTGGGTGACGATCAGGAACGTCGCGCCGATCTGCGCGTTGAGGTCGATGAACACCTGGTTGAGGAACGCGGTGCGGACCGGGTCGAGGCCGGAGTCCGGCTCGTCCACCAGCAGGATCTCGGGGTCCAGGACGAGCGCGCGGGCCAGGCCGGCGCGCTTCTTCATGCCACCGGAGATCTCGCCGGGAAGCTTGTGCTCGGCGCCGAGAAGACCGACCAGGTCCATCTTCTCCATGACGATGCGCTTGATCTCGGACTCGGACTTCTTGGTGTGCTCGCGGAGCGGGAAGGCGATGTTGTCGAACAGGTTCATGGAGCCGAACAGAGCGCCGTCCTGGAACAGGACGCCGAACAGCTTCCGGGTGTCGTACAGCTGCGACTCGGGCAGGTAGGGCAGGTCCCTGTCGCCGATCCAGATGTGCCCGCGGTCGGGCTTGAGCAGCCCCACGAGGGACTTCAGGAAGACCGACTTTCCGGTGCCGGACGGACCCAGGAGAACGGAGATCTCACCTGCGGGAATGGTCAGCGACACGTCCTGCCAGATCACCTGGCGGCCGAAGGACTTCGTCAGGCCCTCGACTCTGATCTCGACGCCCACTCGTCACCTTTCGTCCAGGCCGGGGGAATCCCGAACCAATGAGCGAGTAGCACTCAGGCTCTTTCTGTCGTCACACCGCGTTCTGTCTCCACGCCGCGTTCCGTCGTCACACCGCGTGTCCGCCGCATTGCTACCGTCCGGTAGCCGTGACGGGTGCCACTACCGTAGCGGCCCCCCGTCCAAATGGAAGGGGTTCCGACCCAGATCAGCGGCCAAATGCGACGTTGTAAGACAATCGTTACTTACGGCGTCTATGAGACTAGTGGTCCAAGAACCGGAGCCTCAAGACCGGGGGTGCCGGGGACGGCCGCGACCCTGCGGCCCGCCGCACTGCGGGGACGCGAGCGGCCGGGTGTGGCCACCGCGTCAGACGGGACGCTACGCCGCGCGCGGGAAGCCGCACAACCCGCCGGGACACACGGTTTCCCGCAGGTGTTTGTCACCTCAGCACAGAAAACAGACCTTCCGGGCATCGCCGGTCCACGTTCCGCGACAAGGCCATCCGCCTGCCGCCCGCCTGCCGCCCGCCGGGCGCGACCCGGCCCGCGAGCACCCGGGGCAAGCGAATGGAGGCGGCCACCCCATCGGGGTGACCGCCTCCTGGAGAGCAGTGGAGCCGCGCGGGCTCCGGAGCTCTGGAGCGTCGTTACTTGACGGTGACCGAGGCGCCGGCCTTCTCCAGGGCCTCCTTGGCCTTGTCGGCCGTCTCCTTGTTGACCTTCTCCAGCAGCGGCTTCGGCGCGCCGTCGACCAGGTCCTTGGCCTCCTTGAGGCCGAGGCTCGTCAGGGCGCGCACCTCCTTGATGACCTGGATCTTCTTGTCGCCGGCACCCTCGAGGATGACGTCGAACTCGTCCTGCGCCGGGGCCTCCTCGGCGCCGCCGACCGGGCCGCCCTGGCCCGGGACGACGGCCGCGACGGGGGCGGCGGCCTTGACGTCGAAGACCTCTTCGAACTGCTTCACGAACTCGGAGAGCTCGAGAAGGGTCATCTCCTTGAAGGCGTCGAGCAGGTCGTCGGTGCTGAGCTTCGCCATGATGATTCCTCCGCTATGGCTTGTGATCTGGGGTGGTACGGGAACCGCGGGTTGCCTACTCGGCGGACGCCTCGGCGGCGGGTGCCTCGGCGGTCTCGCCCTCGGCCTCGCGCTTGGCGCGCAGCGCCTCGGCGAGCTGGGCGGCCTGCGTCGGCAGCGCGTTGAACAGCGCGGCGGCGTTGGCCATCGAGCCCTTCATCGCACCGGCCAGCTTCGCGAGGAGCACCTCGCGCGACTCGAGGTCCGCCAGCTTGGTGATCTGGGCCGCGTCCATCGACTGACCGTCGATGAAACCGCCCTTGATCACCAGCATCGGGTTCGCCTTGGCGAAGTCGCGCAGGCCCTTGGCGGCCTCGACGACGTCGCCGCGGACGAACGCGATGGCCGACGGGCCTTCGAGCAGCTCACGGAACTGCTCGTCGACACCGGCCTCGTTCGCGGCGCGCTTGGTCAGCGTGTTCTTCACCACGCGGAACCGCGCGGTCTCGCCGAGGTTGTCGCGCAGCTCCTTGACCTGCGCGACGGAAAGCCCGCGGTACTCGGTCAGCACGGCGCCGTTGGAGCTCTCGAACTCGTCCTTGAGCTCGGCGATCGCCGCGTCCTTGTGGGCCTTGGCCATAGCCCTCCTTCCGATTACCTGGGTGGTCCGATCCACGCCGCAGTCCGCGGACGAACTGGGCGCCGATCCACCAAAAAACGCCCCGGCGCAGGCGCACGGGGCGTCCAGGCACGGCACGGAGGCCATGCGGGAAGCTCTCGTCTCACCTACGCAGGCCGCCCGAACTGAGTCGGGTCCTTCGGTCACCTCGCGGGAGGTGACGACCGGCGGTCTTCGGCATCGGACAGCATACGTGCCCTGACCAAGGACACCAAATCAGCGGACAGAGCGAGGGACCGCGCCCCGGGCGGGGCGCGGTCCCTCGGTCGTGCTCAGGCCAGGATCAGGATCCGCCGGGCAGGCCGCCGCCGCCGAGCCGGCCCATGATCTCGCCGAAGTCCGTGACCTCGCTCGCCGGCGGCTCGGTGACCTGCACCGGCTTGCCGTAGTCGCGGTACTTCATCGTCATGGTCATGTCGCCGGTGGTCGACTGCGTCGACCTCATCGTCATCTGACGCGGCAGCTGCTGGCCGTCCACCCACAGGTCGAAGTTCATGGCCTGGAGGCCGGTCGTGCCGAGGCTCTTGCGGTAGGCCTCCTGCGTCTCCGGGGAGAGCTTGGCGACCGCGTCCTCCATCCGGTACGTGCCGGTGTAGTGGGTGGTCTGGACGCCGTCGATGGTCTCCTTGCCGACCTCGCGCGCGTCCTTGGACGCCGTCAGCATCTTGGTGTTCTGCACCGGGTCCATCTGCCGGGACTGCCGGAGCAGCTCGTCGATGTTCATCCCGGACTTGGCGCCCAGCTCGTCCAGCGAGATCTTGATCCAGGGCTTGGTCCCGCCGCCGAGCTGGGACAGCATCGGCATCTTCATGTACATGGTCCGGCCGACGAGCCGCTGCTCCATGCCGCCCGTCGGCTTGCCCGCGACCGTCATCTGCCCGAAGTTCATGCTGTAGGCCAGGTCGGGCTTCGTGCGGTACTGCATCGTGCCGCTCATCGTCATGTCGCCCGTCGACGAGCCGGTCGACTTCATCGTCAGGTCGGCCTGGAACGAGTCGATCTGGCCGGTCTTCTCGGCGGCCTTGCCGAGGACCTGCGCGGCGGACAGCCGGAGCCCCTTGCCGGCGTCGTCCACCGTCTTCCCGGCCTCGCCGAGGCAGCCGGTCAGCGAGAGGGCGAGGCCGGTGGCCAGCGCCGTGCCTGCCGCGAAACGACGGATCATCAGGGGGGTCTCCTTGCTCTCCTTGGCACCCGAGGGGTAGGGCCGAACGGTACATCAGACGCAAATGACCCCGCTGCGGTTCACCGTTCTCAGTTGCCGCCCAGGGCGGCCGGGAGGGACAGCTGCCCCACCTGGTCGGACGGAGGCGTGTTCACCTTGAACGACTTGCCGTAGTCGCTGTAGAGGACGGTCACCGACCCGTTCTCGCCCTTCGAGCCGGTCGCCTTGGAGACGAGCTTGCGCGGCAGGTTGTCGCCGTCGGTCCACAGATCGAAGTTGATCTTGCCGTTGGCCCGGTCCTTCGGCAGCCACTGCTGGACCTTCGCGCGGGCCTGCGCGTCGAGCCGGTTCAGCGCGTCCTCGACGGTGACCGTCCCGGCGTAGTGGGTCGTCTTGACCCCGTCGACCGTCTCGGTGCCGACCCTGCGGGCGTCCTTGGAGCCGGTGAACATCTTCGTCTGCTCGGCCGGGTCCACCTTCTGCACCTGGTCGACCAGGCCCCGGACGTCGAAGCCGGTCCGCTGCGCCATCTGGTTCACGTCGATCTTCACCCACGGCTTGCCGCCGCTGACGAACTGCGCGAGCTGCGGGACCTTCGCGTACAGCGTGTTGCCGGTGAAGACGGCCTGGCCCTTGGCGCCCGGCACGCTCTGCCCGTTCTGGCTGAAGTCGTCCAGCTTCGCGCTGAACTCCAGCGACGGGCGCAGCCGGAACTGCCCGTTGGCGTGGACCTTCCCGTCGCCGCCGCCGGTGCCCGTCACCGTCAGGTCGGCCTTGAACGTGTCGGCCTTGCCGGTCTTCTCGGACGCCTTCAGCAGCGCCTGGTTCGCGCTGAGCTTCATGTTGCCGGTGTTCTCCGTCCCGTCCCCGTTGCATCCGGAGAGGAGGAGCGCGGCACCCACTGCGGTGCCGCCGGCCGCCACCACGAGTCGTCGGTTCATTAGGGTTGAGCCTCCCTTGTCGCCCTGCTGGTGTTCCCAGTCTCTTCGGGCGTTAACGGAAGGGCATCCCCCGGTAGTACGAATGGGCCCCCGCCCGGTACGACCAACGGCGTAGCCCTTCCCCTGACCCGACGTCAGGGGTGTCCGGCGTCCCGGAGCCGCGTCAGCGGTAGGCGCCGAAGGTCATCGACCCGGCCAGCCCCGCGCCGGGCGCCTGCCCGCTGAGGCTGATCGAGGTCGGCCGGGCCTCGCTGTCGGCCAGCAGGTCGAGCCCGCATCCGGTGTCGTCCGGCACCCACTTGCGGAACGCCGCCACCGCGTCCTGCGGCAGCAGGGCGTACACGCCGCCCATGAGCGTCTGCGCGGTGAAGCGCGTCAGCCCGGCGGCGTCCGGCTCGCTCGCCGTCATGCCGGGCAGCGTCCCGATCATGAAGGTGAACTGCCGGGGGTCGGAGCCGCTCTGCAGGCCGCCCAGCTGCGCCGGGGTCAGCGTGGACCGCGTCCACTTCTGCCCGTCGTAGCCCTTGAGCGTGCTCCCCTGGACGATCACCTTCTGGGTGACCTTGGACAGCTCGCCGCCCTTCATCGTCCGCGTGACGCCGGTGGCGCTCATCGAGAACTTCGGCCACAGCGTGAACGTGGCCGTCTCGACGGCGTGCTGGTAGTCGCCGTCCGAGCCCACCGTCACCTTCAGGTCCGTCTTGCGGGTGAAGGAGTGCAGGCTGGGACCGGGCTGGGGCGGCGCCGTCGGCAGGTTGTGCGCGGCGCCCCCGTTCCCGGGGGTGCGCGTGCCGGGACGCGCGCTCGCGCCCGGGGCGGCTCCCGGCGCGCCGGGCGTGCCCGGGGAGACCGTGGCGGACGCGGCGCCGTTGGGGTTGGCCGGGTCACGCTGGGCCATCGCCGCGGAGGGGGGCAGCACCCCCGCGTCCTTCGGCGAGTCGCCCCCGATCTTCACCACCATCAGGATCGCCGTGGGCACGACGGCCACCGCGGTCACGGCGGAGATGGCGATGGCCCGATCGGTACGACGCTTCACGCGGCAATTCAACACCAGGTTCCTCGCCGGTAACAAAACAATCGGATACCAGATTGTCCGGTTCTGGACTGCGAGACGTGTATCCGCCGATTCAGGGGATTTCGGGGCGGTCTGTCAGCTCGGCGCGGAGGGCGGCCTTGCGGACCTTGCCGGTCCCGGTGCGCGGGAGCGCCGTCACGAACTCGACGCGCCGCGGCGTCTTGAAACCGGCGAGCCGGGCACGGCACGCCGCCGTCAGGTCCTCCTCCCGCGGCCGGACGCCGTCCGGCACGATCACCGCGCACACCGACTGGCCCCAGCGCGGATCGGGCAGCCCCACCACCGCGACCTCCCCCACCCCCGGGACCGTGCGCAGGACGTCCTCGACCTCGCGCGACGAGACGTTCTCCCCGCCCGTGATGATCACGTCCTTGAGCCGGTCGGCGAGGTACAGGTAGCCGTCCGCGTCGACGCGGCCCGCGTCACCGGTCCGGAACCAGCCGCCCGCGAACGCCTCGGCGGTCGCCTCGGGATCGTCCCAGTACCCGTCCGCCACCTGCGCTCCCCGGACGACCACCTCGCCCAGCGCGCCCGGCGGCAGCGGCGCCCCGTCCTCGCCGATCACCGCGATCTCCGCGCCGTCGCCCGGACGGCCCGCCGACGCCGCCAGCTCCGGCCTGCCCGCCACCGCCGCGCGGTGGTCCGCCGGGGAAAGGAACGTCGCGTTGCCCGACAGCTCGGTCATGCCGTACCCCTGGTTCAGGTCGCAGCCGAGCGCCGCGCCCGCGCGGCGCAGCAGCGGCACCGGCATCGGCGCCGACCCGTACGCGATCACCCGGACGGTGGCCCGCAGCGCCTCCAGCGCCGCCGGGTCCCCGTCCAGGTGGGCGAGCAGGTCCTCCAGCATCGTCGGTGCGAGCGACAGATTCGTGACGCCGTGCCGGCGCGCCGCGTCCACCAGGGCGGCCGGACCGAACCGGCGCAGCACGACGGCGGGCCGCCGGAACAGGTGGTGCAGGACGACCTGGTAGCCCGCCACATGGCACAGGGGGAACGGCGTGCAGAACACGTCGTCCGGCGATACGGGACGGCCCGACGCCGTGACCGCCATCCCCGCCAGCAGGCTCCTGTGGGTGAGCCGCACGCCCTTCGGCCTGCCGGTCGTGCCGCTGGTGAACATCAGCCAGGCGACCTCGGCCGGGTCGCGGCCGTCCTCCCGCGGAGGGGCCGGGCCGTCCCACGGCAGGTCGGCGACGTCCACGAGCGGCGGACGCCCTGCGGGAAGTCCTCCCTCGCGGGCCAGCCTCTCCAGCAGGTCCGGCTCACCGATGACGAGCTCGGCGCCGCAGCGGACGACCTGGTCGGCCCATTCGCGCGGATGCAGCCTCTGGTTGAGCGGCACCAGGATCCTGCCTTCGCGCGGAACCCCGTAGTAGGCCGCCACGTACTCCAGCCGGTTGTGCGCGAGCAGCGCCACCCGCGCCCCCGGCGAGCACCGCGCGGACAGGTGGGCGCTCAGCGCGTCCGTCCGGGCGCGCAGCTCGCGGAACGTCCAGGTCGTGCCGTCGACCGACAGGGCAGGGGCCTCGGGGGCGTCCTCCGCGGCCGCGTCGAGCACGTCGTACAGCCGGTGGACGTCCCGGCGCCGCGTCCCGCCCATCGCATCCCCTTCGCCGACGACGATCCGGGCGCCGAATCTAGCGGCGGACCGGTGTGCGGGGCCGGCCGCGTCCCGCTGAGCGCGACCTGAGGAAGGCCGCCCGACCATCCACAGCCTGTGGAAAAAACGAACAGGGCGCCCCCGTGGTGGGGACGCCCTGTTCGACGGCGTTCGACGCCGGGCTCGATCAGGCCTCTTCGAGCTCGGCCGTCAGGTTGCGGACCGCGTTCGGGTCCACCGGGATGCTCGGGCCCATCGACGTGGTCAGCGCCGCCTTCTTGACGTACCGGCCCTTCGCGGCGGACGGCTTGAGACGCTGGATCTCGTCGACCGCGGCGGCGTAGTTCTCCACCAGCTGGCGCTCGTCGAAGGACGCCTTGCCGATGATGAAGTGCAGGTTCGCGTGCCGGTCGACCCGGAACTCGATCTTGCCGCCCTTGATGTCGGACACGGCCTTGGACACGTCCATCGTGACCGTGCCGGTCTTCGGGTTCGGCATCAGGCCGCGCGGACCGAGCACCCGGCCGAGCCGGCCGACCTTGCCCATCTGGTCCGGGGTCGCGACCACGGCGTCGAAGTCCAGGAAGCCGCCCTGGATCCGCTCGATCAGGTCGTCCGAGCCGACGAGGTCGGCGCCCGCCGCCTCGGCCTCCTGCGCCTTGGCGCCGACGGCGAAGACGAGCACGCGGGCGGTCTTGCCGGTGCCGTGCGGCAGGTTGACCGTGCCGCGGACCATCTGGTCGGCCTTGCGCGGGTCGACGCCCAGCCGCATGGCGACCTCGACGGTCGCGTCGAACTTGGTGACCGCGGTCTCCTTGGCCAGCTTCACGGCCTCGACCGGGCTGTACAGCCGCTCCCGGTCGATCTTCTCCGCCGCGGCGCGGTAGCCCTTGCTGCGCTTCATGTGCGTTCCTCCAGACGGAACTCGTGGTAGGGGCCAGCGCCGGCCCTCCCACTGGGACGTGTTACTTGACCTCGATGCCCATCGACCGCGCGGTGCCGGCGACGATCTTCTCGGCGGCGTCCAGGTCCTTGGCGTTGAGGTCGGGCATCTTGGTCGTGGCGATCTCACGGATCTGGTCGCGGGTGACCGAGCCGACCTTGGTCTTGTGCGGCTCGCCGCTGCCCTTCTCCACGCCCGCGGCCTTCAGGATGAGCTGCGCGGCCGGCGGGGTCTTGGTGACGAAGCTGAACGACCGGTCCTCGTAGATGGTGATCTCTACGGGGATGACGTTGCCGCGCTGGGACTCCGTGGCGGCGTTGTACTGCTTGCAGAAGTCCATGATGTTGACGCCGTGCGGACCGAGCGCGGTACCGACGGGCGGCGCGGGCGTGGCCTGCCCGGCCTGCAACTGGACCTTGACGAGCGCGGCGATCTTCTTCTTCTTGGGAGGCATGCCTCTCCCTCGTGTTCCGTTTCGTGTGGTCCCGACTCCCGGAGACCGGGCAACACGGCGGGCGGAACTAGACCGCCGCGTTGGGACCTTGGCCGACCCCGCGTCCCCGCGTGCGCGGGGAACGACACCGCACCCCGAAGAGCGCGGTGATTCGAGGTCATCCCCGCGCGAGCGGGGCGATGGGCGCCGGTCTCCGATGATCGGAGGCCGGGAACCCGGGCCCGTCCGCGCCTCTGCGGGGACGGCCCGTCCAGGATACGGCCTGGCCTGAGCGGCCCGGACGTCTCTCGGGGACGGGTGAGACCGTGGACGCCTGTCAGATCTTGGAGACCTGGTTGAAGGAGAGCTCGACCGGCGTCTCGCGACCGAAGATGGAGACCAGCACCTTGAGCTTCTGCTGCTCGGCGTTGATCTCGTTGACGGTGGCGGGGAGGGTGGCGAACGGGCCGTCCATGACGGTGACCGACTCGCCGACCTCGTAGTCGACGGTGGCGGGGGCCTTGGCCTGCTCCTTGGCGGCCTTGGCGACGCCCTCCTCCGGCTCGGGGGCCAGCAGGTTGGCGACCTCGTCCAGGCTGAGCGGGGACGGCTTGTTCAGCAGGCCGACGAACCCGGTGACGCCGGGGGTGTTGCGGACCGCGGCCCACGACTCGTCGGTGAGCTCCATGCGGACGAGGATGTAGCCCGGCAGGACCTTCTCGTTGACCTTCTGGCGCTTGCCGCCCTTGATCTCGGTCACCTCGTGCTGCGGGACCTCGATCTGGAAGATGTAGTCCTCCATGTTGAGGGTCTGCGTCCGGGTCTCGATGTTGGTCTTGACCCGGTTCTCGTAGCCCGCGTAGGAGTGCACGACGTACCAGTCGCCCGGCTGGAGGCGCAGCTGCATCTTGAAGTCGGCGTACGGGTCGGCCGGCGGCTCGGCGGCGGCCTCCTCCTCGTCCGCCTCCTCCTCGGCGGCGCCCTCGCCCTCGACGGACGCGGCGAGCTCGGCGGCGCCCTCGGCCGCGTCCGGCGCGGGGCCCTCGCCTTCGAGCTTCGTGTCCGCGGGCTCGGCGTCGCCGGCGGAGACGACCGCCTCGGCCGTCTCGTCGGCGGGCTCAGCCACCTGGTCGGCCGCAGCAGCCGCAGCGGACTGGGCCTCTTCAACGGCCTCGTCGTAGGGCTGTGAGGGCTCGGACACGGTCAACTCTTCTCTCGGTCTGCGGTGATGGACTTGCGAAGGTACGGCGGGGCCCGTCGCCCGGCCCGGGCCGGGCTGCGTCAGCCGAAGAGCTGGTAGATGCCCTTCTGCAACCCGTAGTCGATGCCGGAGACGAGCGCGACCATGACCAGCACGAACACCAGCGAGACGGTCGTGTAGGTGACCAGCTCCCGCCGCGTCGGCCAGATGACCTTGCGCAGCTCGGCGATGATCTGGCGCACGAACAGCGCGGGCGAGGTCCGCTTGGAAGGGGCCTTCTTCTTGCCCTTGCCCTCGTCCTTGGCCTCGGGCTCGTCGCGAGTCTCAGTCGCCATTTGCCGCCGTTCACCTCATAGGTCGTGATTCAACCACCCTGTGGTTGCCGCGCGGTCCCGTGCCGCGGAGTGCCACGGCGACGCCATGGCGCGGCTGGCACGGGTGCGCGCACCGCACCTCGCAGGGCAGGAGGGACTCGAACCCCCAACCGCCGGTTTTGGAGACCGGAGCTCTACCAATTGAGCCACTGCCCTTCGCTTCTCCGGCTAAGGAGAAACCCGACCACAGGATCGGGTGGGTGCCGGGTCCCAGCTTACGGCCTGATTCGGTGCCCGCGTGCGGACAGGCTCGTATACCGGCGACACGTCACTTGGAGGAGGAGTCTACGTGCCCGAGGGGCCCGCGTCGAACCGGATATCGGGGGGCCTCCGGAAGGCCGCGGCGAGGACCCGTCCCACCGGCGCGGATATATGGCTGCGGGTCCCGGTGCGACGTCTGTAACGATAGGGGTATGAGCATCGACCGTCCTCGCATCTCCAAGCGCATCGCCGCGATATCCGAGTCCGCCACGCTGGCCGTCGACGCCAAGGCCAAGGCGCTGAAGGCGGCGGGCCGCCCGGTCATCGGGTTCGGCGCGGGCGAGCCCGACTTCCCGACGCCCGACTACATCGTCGAGGCCGCGGTCACCGCGTGCCGGGTGCCGCGCTTCCACAAGTACACGCCCGCGGGCGGGCTGCCCGAGCTGCGCGCCGCGATCGCCGAGAAGACCGAGCGCGACTCCGGCTACCGGGTCGAGGCCTCCCAGGTTCTCGTGACCAACGGCGGCAAGCAGGCGGTGTACGAGGCGTTCGCGGCGCTGCTCGACCCGGGCGACGAGGTGATCGTCCCGACGCCGTACTGGACGACCTACCCCGAGTCGATCAAGCTGGCGGGCGGGGTGCCCGTGGACGTCGTCGCCGACGAGACCACCGGCTACAAGGTGAGCGTCGAGCAGCTGGAGGCGGCCCGCACCGACCGGACGAAGGTGCTGCTGTTCGTCTCGCCGTCCAACCCGACGGGCGCGGTCTACAGCCGCGACGAGATCGAGGCGATCGGGCGCTGGGCCGACGGGCACGGCCTGTGGGTCGTCACCGACGAGATCTACGAGCACCTCGTGTACGGCGGCGCCGAGTTCCACTCGATGCCCGTGGTGGTGCCGGAGCTGGCCGACCGGACGCTCGTCCTGAACGGGGTGGCCAAGACCTACGCGATGACCGGCTGGCGGGTCGGCTGGCTGATCGGCCCGGCGGACGTGGTGAAGGCCGCCCAGAACCTGCAGTCGCACGCGACGTCCAACGTGGCGAACGTCTCCCAGGCCGCCGCGCTCGCCGCCGTGACCGGCGACCTGTCGGCGGTCGCGGAGATGCGCGTGGCGTTCGACCGGCGCCGGCAGACGATGGTCCGGATGCTGAACGAGATCCCGGGCATGGTGTGCCCCGAGCCGGAGGGCGCGTTCTACGCCTACCCGTCGGTCAAGGCGCTGCTCGGCAAGCAGCTGCGCGGCAAGCGCCCCGAGACGTCGGTGGAGCTGGCGTCGCTGATCCTCGAAGAGGCCGAGGTCGCTCTGGTGCCGGGCGAGGCGTTCGGCACGCCGGGCTACTTCCGGCTCTCCTACGCGCTGGGCGACGACGACCTGGTCGAGGGCGTCTCGCGCGTCGCGAAGCTGCTGTCCGAGGCGAGCTGACCTCCACGACACGCCGCGCGCGGACCCGCGCACACGAAACCGGCCCCGGGTGCACATTTCCCGGGGCCGGTTTCGTATGGGACGGGTTCCGCCGGTTCCCGTCCCGGGAAGTCCGGCGGGACGTCCCGCGCACGGCCCCTCTCCGCCGTGGGACGCCCCGCCGGAACGGGGTTCAGGGGCGCACGCCCTCGGCGATGCGCATGAGCCGGTCCTTGGCCGAGCCGGAGGCGGTCACGGTGACGCCGACCCCGCGCCGCGCCAGCCAGGAGATCTGCCGCGAGGAGTCGGGGCGGTCGCCGGTCAGCGCGGGCATGCCGTGCACGGACGTGCGGCCGGGGATGCCCGGCACCCGCATCAGGTCCTTCGGGCCGGTCAGCCCACCGCCCTTCACGAGCGCGACCTCCACCCAGCCGCCCTCGCCGCGCCACGCGCAGGTCGTGGTCCTGCGGTCGGCGTCGCCGGTGACCTCGCAGGGGCCGACGGCGGCCAGGCCGTCGGGCAGATACGTGATCCATTCCGGCAGCACGCCGGTGACGCCGTCCGGGCCCGGCGTGGCCGGGGTCCGCCCGTCTCCGGACGAGCCGCGCGGCTCCGGCCTGCGGGAGGCTCCCGCCTCGGGACTCCCCTTGGGGGACGGGGACCCGGGGAGGCCCGGGACGGGAGGTCGCTCCGGCAGCCGGAGGGGCGAGACGGTGTCGCTGGGACGGGTCGTCTCGGTGTCTCCGACCGGTGTGGCCCGGAACGACTGATAGGTGGGCACGAGGGCCAGGGCCGCGACCGACGCGGCCGCGACGCCGGCGGCCGCGTGGAGCCGGGCCTTGCGGCGGCGGTGGCGGCGCTTGACGTCGGTGACGAGCGACTGTGACGCGGTCGCCCCGGCCACCTGCTCGGCCATGGCCTTCCGCAGTTCACTCTCCAGATCCATCGCTCATCTCCCCAGTGGGGCCAGGTTCGTGTCGAGGCGTTCCCGGAGCCTGGCGAGCCCCCGGGACGCCTGGCTCTTCACCGTTCCGACCGAGCAGCCGAGAGCCTGGGCCGTCTCCGCCTCCGAAAGGTCCTCCCAGAAGCGCAGGACCAGGACCGCGCGCTGCCGCGGGCCGAGCTTGCGCAGCTCGTCCATGAGGGTCCCCCTCAGCTCGACGGAATGGTTCGGCGAGTCGGCCGGCGTCTCCGGGAGCCTCGCCATCTGGATCTCCCGGAGCACCTTCCACCGCCGGGAGCGGCTGATCACCAGGTTGACCAGGATCCGGCGGACGTACGGCTCGGGATCGCTTCCCGCCTCCAGCCGCCCCCAGTGGCGGTAGGCCTTCTCCAGCGCGGTCTGCAGGATGTCCTCGGCGTCCTGCCGGGCCCCGCACATCAGTGCCGCGGTGCGCAGCAGGGCATCGCCGCGTGCCGCCACGAACTCCACGAACGACTCGTCGTCTCGACGCCCCACAGTGCTCCGTCCCGGCTAGAGCGGTTCCGGCAGTTTGTCCCGTCGGGGACGGGCGGCCTCCGCGCCAGGGCCGCCCGCCCACGCCTGTGTTGTGTTACTGGTGTTACTGGTTTCGCCCTGGGTCGTTACGGGGTGTCAGCCCGCCTTGTGCAGGGCGGCGGCCAGGTCCTTCGTCCCGCCGGCCAGGACGGGGCTGCCGTTGACGAACAGCGAGGTCCCGTTCGGGTCGAACAGCAGCACGCCGCTGCCGTTCGGGCTCTGCCAGGCGGCCAGGCCGGCGATGGTCAGCGGGGTGCCGCCCTGCGGCAGGCCAAGCGCCTGGCGCAGCTGCTCCTGGGTCATGCCGG
Organism: Actinomadura sp. NPDC000929; assembly: GCF_040492065.1. Classification (NCBI taxonomy): domain Bacteria; kingdom Bacillati; phylum Actinomycetota; class Actinomycetes; order Streptosporangiales; family Thermomonosporaceae; genus Actinomadura; species Actinomadura sp. NPDC000929. The sequence continues at coordinate 25,934 of NZ_JBEUPA010000006.1, forward strand.
CGCGCGTCTTGATCGTCTCGACGGTGAGCCACTGGCCGGCCTTGCCGGTCCACTTCTGCGTGACGGCGCAGATCTGCGCCTTGCGCAGGTCGGCGGAGCCGGGGACGGCCGACACGTAGCGCAGGCCCTTGGCGGTCATGACGGTCTTCTCGACGGGGCCGCCGACCTTCACGGCGGGCTTCAGCGTGCTGCAGTCGAGCTTGGGCAGCGCCGGCAGCGCGGGCTTGGCGGGGGCGCCGGGCACGCGCGCGTTCGGCTTGGCCGCCGGGGCGCCGCCGGGCAGGTCGCCGGTGGACGGCGCGCAGGTGGGCAGGTTCGCCGGGACGCCGGGCTTGGCGGGGAGGGTCTTGCCGTCCGGGAGCTTCGCGCCGGGGAGCTCGGTGTTCGGGATGCCGACCTCCGGCAGGTCCTTGCCGGGGACGCCGGTCTTCGGCAGCTGCCCCTCCGGCAGGTGCTGGGTGGCCGGGTTCTGCTTGAGGTGCTGCTCGACCTGCTTCTTCGCCCCGTCGGCCGGGACCTTGGGCAGTCCGGGCTTGGCCGGGAGGTTCGCCGGGAGGCAGGTCGGGGCGGTCTTGGGGGCGGCGTCCTGGAGCTTGCGCTCCACGGCGGGGGCCTTGGCGCTGCTCGACTGGAGGCCGGCCTCGTGGTGGGAGCCGGTCATGGCCCACGTCGCGCCGCCGCCCACGGCCACGGTCCCGACGGCGGACGCTGCGATCAAGGCGGCCTTCAGCGTGATCATCGTGAATCCCTTCGGAGGCAAGGTGGTGCTTCGGGGGTGCCTGTCTCTCTCTGGCGCCCCTCGTATACGCACGGTGCCGGTGGGGGGTTGCACGGGATTCCAAAGTTTTTTCGGGGATGCCCATGGGGCGCGATGGCCGCCGGGTGTCATGCGAGGTAGTCCGGTGGAGTGATCCTGTGGGGGCGGGCGTTCGAGGAGGACGATGATCCGGCAACATTGGCTCATGGAGGCCCGTACCGTTTCAGCCCGTCCGGCCGAGCACCGTCCCATGCCGGACCCCCGGAAGCCCGCGCCCGCGCGCGGTCCCGCCCGCCCGGACGTGGCCCTGCTCCCCAAGGCGCACCTGCACCTTCACTTCACCGGGTCGATGCGGCACTCCACGCTCGTGGAGCTCGCCGGCCTGCACGGCGTCCACCTGCCCGACGCCCTCGTCGAGGACTGGCCGCCCCGGCTGCACGCGACCGACGAGCGCGGCTGGTTCCGGTTCCAGCGCCTGTACGACATCGCCCGCTCCGTCCTGCAGACGCCGGACGACCTGCGCCGGCTGCTGCGCGAGACGGCCGAGGACGAGGCCGCCGAGGGGTCGGGCTGGCTGGAGATCCAGGTCGACCCGAGCGGGTACGCCGGGCGCTTCGGCGGCCTGACCCCGACCGTGGAGCTGGTGCTGGACGCCGCGCGCCAGGCGTCGGAGGCGACCGGCGTCGGTATCGGCGTGGTGATCGCGGCGAACCGGACCCGGCACCCGCTGGACGCCAAGACCCTCGCGCGCCTCGCCGTGCGCTACACCGGCAGGGGCGTCGTCGGGTTCGGCCTGTCCAACGACGAGCGGCGGGGCCGCGCCTACGACTTCGAGGGCGCGTTCAGGATCGCCAAGCGCGGCGGGCTGCTGTCGGACCCGCACGGCGGCGAGCTGCTCGGCCCGGCGAGCGTCCGCGAGTGCCTGGAGACGCTGGAGGCCGACCGGATCGGGCACGGGGTCCGCGCCGTCGAGGACCCGCGGCTCCTGGAGCGCATCGTGGACCGCGGGGTCACGCTGGAGGTCTGCCCGGCGTCGAACGTGGGTCTCGGCGTGGCGGCGACGGCGTCGGACGTCCCGCTGCGGCGGCTGTTCGAGGCGGGCGCGTCGATCGCGCTCGGCGCCGACGACCCGCTGCTGTTCGGGTCGCGGCTGGCGCGCCAGTACGAGCTGGCCCGCACCGCGCACGCGTTCACCGACGCCGAGCTGGCGGAGCTGGCCCGGCAGTCGATCCGGGCCTCGGCGGCGCCGGACGACGTGCGGCGCCGGCTGCTGGCGGGCGTCGACGCCTGGCTCGGCGACCGGCCGCGCTGACGACCGCGCGGGCGGCCGCGCGGCGGGCCGCGGCGATCATGTGGACGGGCGCCACAGGCCCCGGCGTTCGAGGTGGCCTGCCAGCAGCTCCCCGGCCCGGACGATGTGGGCGCGCATCTCCTCGCCGGCCGCGCGGGCGTCGCCGTCCCGGAGCGCCGCGAGGATCCGCCCGTGGTCGCGGACGGCGACGTCCGGCCAGCCGGCGAGGCGCCCGTACAGGCCGCGCGGCACGTACCGGGCGGCCGTGCCGAGCGACCAGGCGAGCTTCGGCGAGTCGGCGGCCAGGTTGATCTCGCGGTGGAAGCGGTGGTTGCGCTCCTCCATGAGGTCGGGGCGGTGCGCGGCCTTGTCGCGCGCCAGGGCGCGCTGGAGGCCGTCCAGGCGCTCCAGGGCGGCGGGGCCGATCCGGGGCGCGGCGCGCACGGTCAGCTCGGCGGCGATGCCGGCCTGCACCCAGAAAAGATCTTGGACGTCCCGCTCCGACAGCGGCGCGACGACGAACCCGCGCCGCGGCTCCAGGACGACGAAGCCCTCGCTGCGCAGCGACTTCAGCGCCTCCCTGACGGGCGTGACGCTGATGCCGAACTCCAGGGCCAGCCGTTCCAGCCGCAGGTGGTCGCCGGGCCGGATGCGCCCGTCCATGATCAGTTCGCGGATGCGGGCGGCGGCCTCGTCGCTCAGCTGGAGCCGCGTGCCGAGCGCCTGCCGCGGCGGAAGGGAGGCGGGTAGGGCCACGGTGGTAACTCCCGTCCGGGCCCTTCCGCGGTGGAGCCTCGCTACCGCTCACGGGCCCTGGAGGGAGTGTTCCCGCCGGGTCACGCGGTGATGCCCTCGATCAGCAGCAGGACGCCGAAGATGGCGAACCCCGCCGCGGCGCCGTACTTGATGACGCGCTCGGGCAGCCTGCGGCCGAGCATCTGGCCGACGACGATGGCGAGCGCGTCGGCGGCGACCATGCCGACGGTCGAGCCGAGCCAGACGCCGGTCAGCCCGGCGAGGCCGCCGTGGTCGGCGGCGAGGGTGACGGTGGCGAGCATCGTCTTGTCGCCGAGCTCGGCGAGGAAGAACGCCCCGCCGACGGCGAGGATCGCCGACCCGGTGGCCATGCGCGCCTTGTCGCGCTCGGCGTCGTCCAGCTCGTCGCCGCGCAGCGTCCACAGCGCGAAGCCGAGGAACGCGATGCCCGCGATGATCGAGATCGGGCCGGTGGGGAGCGCGGCGCCGAGGGCCGCGCCGAGGGCGACGCTGGCCAGGTGGACGATCGCGGTCGCGGCCGTGATTCCGATCAGCACCGGGAGGGCGCGGAAGCGGGTGGCGAACGTCATGGCCATGAGCTGGCTCTTGTCGCCCAGCTCGGCCACGAAGATCACGGCCAGACTGATGAGGAAGGCGGTCACCTGGTCCCTTTCGCTCGTGCTGCCGGGCGAAGGGCGGGGGCTCGCGCGCACGACCTCGGCCCGGCATGACTGCCAGGCCGAAGGTCTCGTCCGCCGCGATGTGACCGGGCCCGCGTGACCGGGCGCCGTCGGCGGCGCCAGCATGTCGACCACGCGATTGGGACTACTCCCCCTCGACGCCGTCCACCCTACCAAGGAGCCTCGGGCGGGCCCCGGGTCAGAGGGTCGCGCCCACCATGACGGGCTCGTTCACCAGCTCGACTCCGAACGCGTCCCGGACGCCGTCGCGGACCTCGCGGGCCAGCGCGAGCAGGTCGGCGGTGGTGGCGCCGCCCGGGTTGGTGAGGGCGAGGGTGTGCTTGGTGGAGATGCGGGCCGGGCCGCGCGCGTGGCCCTTGGCGAACCCGGCGCGGTCGATGAGCCAGGCCGCGGACGTCTTCACCCGGCCGTCGGCCTCCGGGTAGCGCGGGAACGTCGCGTCCGGGCCGAGGCGCTCGGCGACGCGGCGTTCGAGCTCGGCGAGCCGGTCCGGGTCGAGGATCGGGTTGGTGAAGAAGGACCCGGCGCTGCGGGTGTCGGGGTCGGCCGCGTCCAGGACCATGCCCTTGCCGCGCCGCAGTTCGAGGACGGCGTCGCGGGCCTCCTTCAGCGCGACCCGGTCCCCCGGCCGGACGCCCAGCCTGCGCGCCAGCTCGGCGTAGGCGATGGGCTGCGACTCCTCGGCCTCCTCCAGGGCGTACGTGACGTCCAGGACGACATACCGGTCGTTTCCCTTGAAGGCGCTGTGCCGGTAGGTGAACCGGCAGGCGTCGCGGTCGAGGGCGACGCAGTCGCGGGCCTCCCGGTCGTAGGCGCGGACCTCCACGATCGTCTCGCTGACGTCCTGCCCGTAGGCGCCGACGTTCTGGATCGGCGTCGCGCCGACGCGGCCGGGGATCCCGGACAGGCACTCGACTCCGGCGAGGCCGTCGGCGACGCAGCGGGCGACGAACGGGTCCCAGTCCTCGCCGGCCTGGACGCGCAGCAGCACCCTGCCGCCCTCGGCGGCGACGCGCTCGGTGCCGCGGGTCCCGACGCGCACGACGGTGCCGGGGAACCCGTCGTCGGACACCACGAGGTTGCTGCCGCCGCCGAGCACCAGGACCGGTTCGCCCTCGTCGTCGGCCTTGCGGACGGCCGCGACCAGCTCCGCCTCGGTCGTCGCCTCGACGAAGCGCCGCGCGGGACCGCCCAGCCGCAGCGTGGTGTATCCGGCCAGGTTCACGTCTTCGGCGAACACCGCCACGTCGTCTCCCCCTCCTGCCGTGCCCCGCGCCGCCGGGCCGGCCCGCCCTCGTCCCCTCGACGCGCGCACCGGCCGGGACGATCCCGGCCGGTGTGCCGCCGCGCTCAGGCGAGCCTGACGACCGCCTTGGCGCGTGTGAGGACCTTCTGGTCGTTGGACCTGGCGGTGAGCGCCACGACGACCTTGTTGTCGTCGAGCTTCTCCTCCACCTTGCCGCTGATCTCCAGCGTCGCGCCGCCCTCGTCCGGGACCACGACTGGAGAGGAGAACCGTACCCCGTAGTCCACGACGGCGCCCGGGTCGCCGGCCCAGTCGGTGACGAACCGGCCGCCCTGCGCCATCGTGTACATGCCGTGCGCGATCACGTCCGGCAGGCCGACGGCCTTGGCGACGCCCTCGCGCCAGTGGATCGGGTTGAAGTCGCCGGACGCGCCCGCGTACATGACGAGGTTGGCGCGGTCGACGGCGTAGGTCTGCTTGGGGATCTCGGTGCCGACCTCGACGTCGGCGTAGTTCACCTTGGCGGTCATCAGGCACCCCGCTCCACGATCGTGTTGTAGGACTTGCAGACCGGCTCGCCCTCGACGGTCGCGATCTCGGTCTCCACGACCATCTTCTCGTTGTTGCCGATCGACCTGATCTCGATGATCGTCGAGGTGCAGGTGATGACGTCCCCGGCGCGCAGCGGGCGCGTGTACTCGAAGCGCTGCTCGCCGTGCACGACCATCGCGTAGTTGAGGCCGAGGTCGGGGTCGGCGAGCCCGGGGTTGCCGAGGGAGACCACGATCGGGAAGGTGGGCGGCGCGATGACGTCGGGGTACCCGGCCGCCTTGGCCGCCTCGCGGTCGCGGTAGACGGGGTTGCGGTCGCCGATCGCGTCCGCGAACTCGCGGATCTTCACCCGGCTGACCTCGTAGGGCTCGCTGGGCGGGAAGCTCCGCCCGATGAAATCACGGTTGAGTGCCATGCAGTCCGTTCCCTCCAGATGGACCAGGGCCCCGCGGACTCGCCGGCCGCACCGCTCCGCCGGCCGGGGCGTCCGGGCGCCTTCTGAGCGCGCTGGTTCCGCCTCTCCGGACGGACGGTAACAGAACGGCATTCACACCGTCCGCGCGGGTCTCAGTGCCAGAACGGAGAGTTCGTGACGGCCTGGACGGCCTGGGGAATGAGCGGCCTTCTGGAGGAGCGGCGGACGGCGGGAATCGGACACTGGGCGAAAGTCTCGGCGCATACATGAAACTCCCGGTCGGGCAGCGAGAACGCTGTCCGACCGGGAGTCCACTGACGCTCAGGGATCCCGCCCAGGGAGCGGGACCCTTACTTCACGCCGCCCCCTAGGAGACGGTGTGCCCGGGCATGAGGGCCATGACCTCGTCCACCGTGTCGACGATGGTGTAGAGGTCGGGGTCCCCCGGGGAGATCTTGCCGCTGGGCAGCATCGTCCCCCGGATCCAGGCGTCCAGGCCCCCCCAGTACTTCTCGCCGACCAGCACGATCGGCCGCGGGGGGATCTTCTTGGTCTGAACGAGGGTCAGCGCCTCGAACAGCTCGTCGAGGCTGCCGTTGCCGCCCGGCAGCACCACGATCGCGTCCGAGTACTTCACGAACTTCACCTTGCGGGTGAAGAAGTACCGGCACTCGATCCCGACGGTGAGGTACGGGTTGAGGTGCTGCTCGTGGGGGAGCTCGATGCCCACCCCGATCGACACCCCGCCGTTCTGGAACGCGCCCTTGTTGGCGGCCTCCATCGCGCCGGGGCCACCGCCCGTGATCACCGCGAAGCCGGCTGCGGCCAGCGCGGCGCCGATGCCGACGCCGAGCTCGTACTCGTCCGTGCCGGGTGCGGTGCGGGCGCTGCCGAACACGGCGACCGTCGGCAGGCCGATGCGGTCGAGGACCCGGAAGCCCTCGGCGAACTCGGCCTCCGCGCGCCGGCCCAGCATCGAGCTGGGCTCGACCAGTGCCGGCTCGGCCGCCTGCGAGGCGGGCAGCTGTATGTCTCGCTCCCCCGGACCGGAGGAACAGATCGGTTCTGTCATGTTGGTTCTCCGTTGAACCCGCCTTACGCCGTCCGAGACGGACGCAAGGGCACCCCGGATTTCGGGATGCGATGTTGATCGTCCGCTGGTCCGGACGAGCCGCAACCTCCCTTGGCGGACGAGTTCACGACGGGCGATGACCCGTGTGCGCACCGTTCTGACCGGTCTGCGCACCGCGATGACAGGGCCGTCCACCAGGCGCTCTGCGCCCATTGCGGGGAGCCTTCGCGCCTGGACTGTCCAACCTGCGGCATCGTGCCGCGCCAGATATCCGACAAACAAGAACAAAAGGGAGTGAAGCAGCCATGAGTGCTGCCCGAAATACGCACCCTAAAAGGTGTGACGGTCATTCCGTCGGCGTCATCATCACCGATCCGGTCCTGGGCGTCCTGATCGGCGACATCTCCGACGGCCGGGGCGCGTCCGGCGTTGGCGGGCATGTCGAGGACGACTTCGACGGCTTCGACCAAGCGGCCCACGGGGAGGTCAACGAAGAGACGGGTCTGACCGTCACGTCGCTGAACCCGCTGTTCCCGGAGCCGAAGTGGCGTGCCAACCCCTGCAAGCGGGGGGACGGCCCGTTCGGTCTCGGCCACAAGTGGCAGCTGTACCGCGCCACGGTGGCCGACGTGAAGGCACTCCGCCTCGACAGGAAGTCGTTCCGGAACCTGCGGTGGGTCTCCGAGGCCCAGCTGCAGGAACTGGCGGAGCGCACCCTGCGCTACGCCAGGGGCGAGATCACCCACGGGGAGTGGGACCAGAGTCCCGGCCTCACGTTCTCGTGGGTCCTGTGGTTCGTCCTGGCCGGCATGATCGAGATGCCGGAGGCGGAACTGCAGGAGATCGAAGACGCGATGCTCAACGACACGAGCAACCGTCCGTGAAACCCGCCCGGGGACCGGTCGGCAGCCACGCTGCCGGCCGGTCCCCGGGACCTGCGTTCCGGACGGACGGCGCCCGGAACGACGTTCAGCCCGCCCTCGCGGACTGCGAGAACGGGCTGATGCGTGTCAGTGGCAAGCGTGCGAAGAAGTCTGCGCTGCGGGGCGGACTCGCACCGTGGCCGGGTCTCCCGGGCATGGACCGTGGGTCCTTGGCCGGCGGGTGTCCCGATGCGGACGGTGGGTCCTGGCCCTGCGGCAGGGCAGTACTTCTCCGTCCGGGACCTCGGTTAGCGGGTCTCCTTGTGCGGACGGTGCGTCCGGCAGTTCGGGCAGTACTTCTTGATCTCCAGGCGGTCCGGGTCGTTGCGCCGGTTCTTCCGCGTGATGTAGTTGCGGTGCTTGCACTCCTGGCAGGCCAGCGTGATCTTCGGCCGGACGTCGGTGGCAGCCACGATGGAGTGCCTTTCTGAGCTAGGGACATGGACTTTCGGACCTCGGCCGTCCCCGGGGGACGGCCGGCGATTCGACCCAGCCTGCTCACCCCCGTCGGGGGGTGAGAGACCTGGGTAGTAGCGAGGGCCGGACTTGAACCGGCGACACAGCGATTATGAGCCGCTTGCTCTGCCTGACTGAGCTACCCCGCCGAGATGGTCGGTGTGGACCGGATTGCCAGGATACCGGATGCTCACCGAGCCCTGGGAACACGAGAACCCGGACGATGATCGGGGAACCGGTTCCGCGGGCTCCGCGGGACCGTCTCCAGAATACCGGGTGCGCCGGTGAGCTGCGAAACGTCCTGCTGGAACCGGTGGGACGGTACCACAGGCACAGGTATGGAGCGAATCAGGGCGCTCGGCGCCGCGGGGGCGGCGACGGCCGCTCCCCGGTACGACGAAGGCCGCCCTCCGGAATGCGGATGGCGGCCGGTTTGCCGTGAGCCCCTTTACGGAATCGAACCGTAGACCTTCTCCTTACCATGGAGACGCTCTGCCGACTGAGCTAAAGGGGCCTGCGTCGTTCGCGCAGTGAAACCATACAGGGTCCGGGCGCGTGGTGCGAACCGGATTCCCGCGCCGGTGTCCGCGCTGGTCAGCGCAGCAGGTTCCGGGCGATGACGAGCTGCTGGATCTGGCTCGTCCCCTCGTAGATGCGGAAGAGCCGGACGTCGCGGTAGAAGCGCTCGACGGCGACGCCGCGCATGTAGCCCATGCCCCCGTAGACCTGGACGGCACGGTCGGCGACCCGTCCGACCATCTCCGAGCAGTAGTACTTGGCGCAGGACGGGCCGAGCTTGGTGTCCTCGCCGGCGTCGTAGGCGCGGGCCGCCTCCAGGACCATCGAGCGTCCGGCGTACAGCTCGGTCTGGGAGTCGGCGATGAGCCCTTGGATGAGCTGATACTCGCCGATCGCCTTGCCGCCCTGGCTGCGCTCCTTCGCGTACGCGACGGTCTCGTCGAGGATCCTCTGGGCGAGCCCCACGCAGACGGCGGCGATGCTGACCCGGCCATGGGCGAGTGACGCCATCGCGGTGCGGAAGCCCGTCCCCTCCGTCCCGACCATGGCGTCGGCGGGGACGCGCACGCCGTCGAAGAAGACCTCGGCCGTGTGGGCGCCGCGCTGGCCCATCTTCTCGTCGGACGGGCCGACGCGCAGGCCGCCCGCGCCCTTCTCGACGAGGAAGGTGGAGATGCCGCGGGAGCCGGGGCCGCCCGTCCGGGCGAAGACCATGAAGACGTCGGCCTCGGGCGCGTTGGTGATGAACCGCTTGGCGCCGTCGATGACGTAGTCGTCGCCGTCCCGGACCGCGGTCGTGGTCAGCGCGCTCGGGTCGGACCCCGCCTCGGCCTCGGTCAGCGCGAACGCCCCGACGACCTCTCCGGACGCGAGCCTCGGCAGCCAGGCCTCCTTCTGCGCCGCCGTCCCGGCGTTCACCAGGACCTGCCCGGCGATGCCGTTGCTGGTGCCGAACATGGAGCGGAACGCGGGGCTGGCGTAGCCGAGCTCGAAGACCAGCCGCACCTCCTCACCGAGCGAGAGGCCGAGCCCGCCGTACTCCTCGGGCAGCGCGTACCCGAACAGGCCCATGTCGCGGGACGTGCGCCGGAGCCGCTCCGGGATCGCGTCGGTCTCCTCGATCTCCTCCTCGCACGGGACGACCTGGTCGCGGACGAAGCTGCGGACGGCCTTGAGCACGTCGGCGAAATCCTGGGGCTCCATGCGCCCTATTCTAGAATCAGATTCCAAGATGGTGGGCGGATTCCGGCCCGGCGCACCCGATATGCCAAGGTGATCGTTTATGTCGCTCCAGCCTCTCGTCGATCAGATCGTCCGGGCCGCGGTGGTCGAGGACCGCTCCTTCGGCGACCTCCTCCCGCAGCTCATGCAGGTGTTCCAGACGGCCTCCCCCGCCGAGATGACCGCCGCGATGCCCCGCCTCGCCGAGGGCATCGCCGAGGCGCCCCCGAACCTCGGCGGGTGGCTCGCCATCGTCTCCGGCGCCTGGGTCGAGAACGGCGCCGACCCCGACCCCGTCGGGGCGCCGCTCGTCCACCGCATCTCCGAGGTCACCGCCGCCGCGCTGGCGTTCGCGAACGCGTGGGACCAGGCCGCCGGCGGCAAGCCGCCGCCGGACATGCAGGAGGAGCAGCCCTCCCAGCAGGTCTTCGACACCGTCGCGCCGCACCTCGGGGACGGCGCCGTGACCGCGATGATGTCGTGGTTCGCGCTGCCGCAGTTCGCGATGGCGGGCTGCACCGTCCTGCAGATGGGGCCCGCGGTGCGGGCGGGCATCGCCGACCGCGACTTCTGCGCCTTCGCCGCCGGGCAGGCCGCCCAGTACCTCGGGCAGATGGAGCACTACCAGGCGCTGCTGCGCGTCCTGGACGGCGAGCGCCTCCTCGTCCTCGACCGCGCGAGCCGCAAGGGGTGGACGGTCACGATCGGCGGGATCGGCGACAACTTCCAGCTGCACGTCCTGCTCGCGGGCGCGCTCATCGGACGTCCCGGCGGGCTGACCGGCGACCGCCCCGCCCCCGAGATCATCGCCTGCTTCCTCAACGCCGACACCCCGCCCGGGCGCCCGATCATCTCCAGCCCGTGGAACCTCGTCGACGCGCACGGCGAACCGATCTGGAACGAGGGCGTCCCGGCCGACATCCCGGTCGTGAACGGCACCCGCGTCGTCGTGATCGATCCGCCGTCCTACGAGCGCACGTTCCCCGCCGGACGTCGCTTCCCCCTCATGCCCGGCACCCTCCGCATGGAGGGCATGCACCTGCCGGAGGACCTGGACGCCTGGTGGCCGCACATCGCGGCCCCGACGCGTTGACAGCAGGGCGGCCCCGACGCGCTGACGGCAGAGCGGCTCCGACGCGTTAGGCGGGGGCAGCGGTCAGGAGTCGAAGCGCACGAAGACGGCGGTGGCGTCGTCGTACCGCTTCCCGCGGGCCGCGGTCGCCTCCGCCTCCGCGGCCCTGGTCCTCCTGACGAGTTCCCGCGGCCCCTCCTCGTCGAGGAGGCGGAGCAGGTCGCCCCACTCCATCCGGCCGAACCGCTCCACGAGCCTGGACGCGCCGTCGCTCAGCACCGCCGCCCGCCGCAGCCCCTCGACCGGCACCTCGCCGGTCAGCCCCTCGTACGCGGCCTCCGGCCTGGTGCTCGCCACCCAGAACCCCCCGGGGCTGTTGCGCGACCGCCGCACGCCCTCCAGGGTGTAGCTCGGCAGATGGTCCACCCGGTCGTCCCGGAAGACCCTGATCTCGCCGACGTCCACCACGATCGGCGAGTCGGCGAGGACGTACCACTCCACGGCCCCGCCGCGACGGCGCAGCAGCGACACGGTCGCGGACGGGCTGTCCGGATTGCCCAGGTCGCACGTCTCGGTGTGCGCCTCCGCGGTCACCTTGATCGCCTCGGCGACGAGGTCGGGCAGGGGCTTGCCGTCCTCCAGCGCCAGCAGCGCCGCGATATGCCCGCCGAGCCTGCGCACCAGCCACGCGGGGTCGTGCCGGCAGCCGCTGTCGACCCCCTGCGGGGCGGTCGCGCCGTCCAGCAGCACCACCCAGCCGGGGCCGGCCGCCACGAAGTCCTCGTTCTCCCGTCCCGGCGTCGCCACACTCACATAACTCACCTGCACGGATGCAGGTCTACCCGGTGGCCCGCCCCTTGGGGAGCCGCTAGACCAATTCCCTCATCCCGAGTTCCCGCGCCGGTCCTGATGTGGTGGCCCTAGGGATGCGAACGCCGCCGCCGGGCGTGGCCCACCCACTCCCGCGCGTTTCGGCCCCGACCGGAGGACCAAGCCGACGACCCCTGTGACCTGCGAAGATCATTTTCGGCCGAGAGATGGGCCACTTTCGGACAGCGATGTTTGTATCCACCGTCGCGGCCGTCCCGCCGTCGCCGACCGGCGCCCCCTCGCCGCCCACTCCGGCCCCCACCGACATTTCCGCAGGTCAAGTGCCACATGGCGCAACACTCTGGTTCGCAGCGTCCCTGCCTGAACGACCTGGTTGACAGGACCAATGACTCCCTCATGGGACAAGCCACCTCAACTGTCACAGGACGTTCATCTGCGACTTCACCGTCCTCACGCCCCAAACGTTAACTCTGGCTCATTACCGTTCGACCACCACCGCGTTCCGCGGCCCCCACCCCCCGAGCGGCGAGAGGAGCACGACCCCAGTGACGTCTCGTGGTCAACGCGCGCGCGTGCTCGCCGCCGTCGCCGTGGGCGCGTCAGCCCTGCTCGTGGCCGGGTTCCTGGCTTTTCAGGCCTTCCGGGGAGACCCGGCGACCGCCGCTCCGCCGATGCCGTCGCCCGACGCGTCCCGTCCCGCCGAGCCCGCCACGACGGCGTCGCTGCCGCCCGCCGCTCCGCTCCGCCTCGAAGTGCCGCGGATCGGCGTGCGCACACCGCTGATGAAGCTGGCCAAGAACCCGGACCGGACGGTCGAGACGCCGCCGCCGAGCCGCGCGCAGGAGGCCGGCTGGTACCGCCTCGGGGCCGCGCCCGGCAGCCGGGGCGCTGCCGTGATCATCGGGCACGTGGACTCGGCGCGCGGCCCGGCCGTGTTCTACCGGCTGGGAGAACTGCGCCCCGGCGACCGGGCCAGCGTCCTGCGCGCCGACGGCCGCACCGCCGTGTTCCGGGTCGACTCCGTCGAGCGGTTCGGCAAGGACCGCTTCCCCACCCGCCGCGTCTACTCCGACCCCGGCTACGCGGCGCTCCGCCTGATCACCTGCGGCGGGCGCTTCGACCGCGCCACCGGCCACTACGTGGACAACGTCATCGCCTTCGGCCACCTGATGCGCACCGAAGGGACCCGCTGACATGCGCCCCGTCTCCGGCGCCCCCGACGGGCCCCGCCCCCACCAGGGACGGCACCGTCTCCCGCGCCCCGCTCCGCACGTCGGGGCGTCTCCCGTCCGGCGGACGCCCGGTTCGGGACACCTGGCGTCCCCGTTGGCGCGGGGAGGCCCCAGCACCCACCGCGCCCTCTCCCCGACCGTCACCGTCCCCGACCGGATGGCGGCCGCGCTCATGCCTCCGCCGGTCCGGCGCCCCTCGCCCCCGGCTCCGTCCCCGCCTCCACCCGTCCACGCCCGGCCGCGGCCCGCCCCCGCGCCGTCCCGCAAGGGGAAGGACGGCAAGCGCGACCAGGCCCCCGTGCGCGCGGACGCGATGCGCGTGACCGTCCTGATCCCGGCGCACAACGAGGCGAAGCAGATCACCGAGACGATCGCCTCGCTGCGCCGCCAGGAGCGCCCCCCGGACCACATCATCGTGATCGCCGACAACTGCACCGACGCCACCGCCGCGTTCGCGCAGCTGTGCGGCGTCGAGATCGTCGGCACCCGCGGCAACGAGCACAAGAAGGCGGGCGCGCTGAACCAGGTCCTCGACCGGCTGCTGCCGATCTTCGGCCTGGACGACGCGATCATGGTGATGGACGCCGACTCGGCGCTCGACCCCGGCTTCATCCGGCACGGCGTCGAATACCTGGCCACCGGCCGGTACGCCGCCGTCGGCGGCACCTTCACCGGCAAGCCGGGCGGCGGCGCCGTCGGCATGTTCCAGCGCAACGAGTACGCCCGCTACGCCCGCGACGTCCGGCGCCTCCAAGGCAAGGCCCTCGTCCTCACCGGAACCGCCACGATCTTCCGGGCCGCCACGCTCCAGGAGGTGGTCGCCGCCCGCCGTGACCGCCGCCTCCCCGGCCTGCCGCACGTCTACGACGTCCGCGTCCTGACCGAGGACAACGAGCTGACCCTCGCCATCCTCCACCTCGGGTTCCGCATCCTCTGCCCGAAGGAGTGCACGCTCACCACCGAGGTGATGCCGACCTGGCGCGAACTGGCCCAGCAGCGGCTCCGCTGGAAGCGCGGCGCGCTGGAGAACCTCGTCGACTACGGCTGGACGCCCGTCACCCGGCCCTACTGGGGACGGCAGCTGCTCTCCCTGGTCGGCATCCTCGTGATCACCGCGTACCTGCTCTCGCTCGCCTACTCGGTGATCTGGCTCGGCGGGATCCAGATCAGCCCGCTGTGGGCCGGCATCACGGTGATCTTCATGGTGGAGCGCGTGGTGACCGTCCGCCGGCGCGGCCCGGCGCAGATGGCGATCGCCGCCACCATCGTCGTCGAGATGGTCTTCGACGTCTTCCTCCAGATCGTCCAGGCGCGTGCGTTCTGGCAGGCCGCCTGGCGCAAAGAAAGGAAATGGTGATCCATGTACAACAACCCCCCGATCGGCGGCGTGGCCGCCGGATTCGGCGGCGCCGCCGCCGCGTCGCCCTGGCTCGGCCTCCAGGCCCTCTGGCTCGGCCTCGCCCTCTTCACCCTGGTCTCCGCGGGCCTCGCGGTGAAGCGCATCCTCCCCGCACGCAAGGGCTGACGGTGAAGGCCGGGCCCCTCCCCGGCCTTCACCCCTCTCCGGTAGGTTCCGGCGGATGGGCTCAATAGCGGGCACGGTCGCGACCGCGTGCGGCATGTTCGCTGCGACGAACGTCGACGACCTGATCGTCCTGACCGTCCTCTTCCTGTCCGGACGCGCGACCGGGTCCCCGCGGCCCTGGCAGATCTGGGCGGGCCAGTACGCGGGCATCGCCGCCCTGGTCCTCGTCTCGGTGGTCGCCGCGCTGGGCCTGACGATCGTCCCGGACGAATGGATCGGCCTGCTCGGCCTCGTCCCTCTGGCCCTCGGCGTCCGCGGCCTCGTCGCGGCCGTCCGCGCCGGAGACCACGACGGCCCTCCCGCGGTCGCCTCGGGCCTGCTCCCGATCGCCGGCGTGACGATCGCCAACGGCGCCGACAACATCTCGGCCTACACGCCGGTCTTCCGCACCATCGGCCCGGAGTCCACCCTCGTCACCGTCGCGGTCTTCGCGGCGGGCGTGGCCCTGTGGTGCCTGACCGCGTCCTGGCTGGGCTCGCACAAGAAGGTCATCGATCTCTTGGACCAGCACGGCCGATGGCTGGTCCCGATCGCCTTCATCACCATCGGAGCCTTGATCGTCCTACAGTCCGCCGCTGACCTCCGCCACGCCCTCGGCCTCTGACCCGCCCCTGCGTGGGGACGAACCGCAGCCGGAAGAGGCACAGCCTGCCGGACGCAAAAGCAGGGCCGGGCCCCCTCGTGGAGGGGGCCCGGCTGAATTCTTCGCGATCAGCGCTTCGGCTGCTCCGTGGAGGAGTCGCCAGAGCGAGGAGCCTCCTGCTGGGGGCTCTTCTTCTCTTCGTCCTTGTCCTTGCCCGTCACTGCGAGCACAGCCCCGACAGCCGCTGCTCCGATGACCTGTCGCCGGGTGATCTTGGCGTCTCCCATGGTTCTCTCTTTTCTCTTGTTTTTCAGTTGACTGCGGGACCGAGCCCGCAGGACGTACCGTCCGGGCACCACGCCCTAGCGCAAGCGGCCGAGAGCATTCGGTGAGAACGACGGCATCGCATCGGGATCAGCGCGCGGAGTCAGCGGCATCGCGCGCATCCGCGGAGCCAGGAGGGTGGGCCGCTGAACACCGAGAGCCCCCAGGCGCGATCGCGACTGGCCGAGCCGGCCGTCCCGTGTGAGAGAGACACATGCGAAGGAGAGCAGACGAAAGCGCCGACAAACGCGTGACTGCCTTTACGTGAACCCCGCAATTCACGTAAAGGCAGTCACTTCCGCGGCGTCAGCTGCCGGCTATTTGAACGCGGTGTAGCGGCCGTAGGGCGCGGTCAGCACGAAGCTCTTGTACTTCCCGGTCTTGCAGTTGCTCCACGTGTAGTACATGTTCCCGTAGACCCGGCGCATCTCGAAACCGCGGGTGACCCTCAGCGTCGTCTTCGGCGGGACCGTGGTCTCGTCGCTCTGCGTGGTGGTGATGCTCTCCGACTTCTCGAGACCGCCGCCGGCCTTCACGTTCACCTCGGCGAAGAACCAGGCCTTGAACGAGCCGGACACCTCGACGTTGACGTTCCACTTCGTACTCGCTTGCTGGCTGAGGGTGTAGGTGCGCTTCACCGACCGCTTCGAACCGTTGTACAGCTTCTCCGTCTCGCCCGTCGACTTGCGGAAGTTGACCTTGCGCTGGACCTTGACGGCCCAGCCGGGGTCGCAGTGCGGGCTCGCCGCCCTGGCGACCTTGTCCTGCGCGGCCACCTGCCCGGCGGTGCTGGAGTGGCCGGACCCCGAGACGGCCAGCGCGATGGCCGGAACGGCGACCAAGGCGGCCGCTCCGGTGCCGATCGCGGCGATGCGGGCCTGCTTTGCCTTCGAGCTCTTCACGAATTCTCCCTGAGTCGATACGCGATTTCCGATCGGTGGGGAGAGCTTAGAAATCCAGGAAGAAAGCACCCTAGGGCCTTAGGGCCCTACGCGGCGCTGACGGGGACCCCAAGCCCGGCACTCAAAACGTGCATTGCAGAGAGAAGAAGCGGAAACCGGACATCGAGATGACGCGCCTTCCCGCGTCCCCGCGGGCCCACGGCGCGGAATTTCCATGACGAGGACTGGCAGGCCGATTCTTCCGCCCGCATTCTGCGAGCCATGCGAGCGCGCGTGGCGCCCAGGGCCCCGAGGGCCTCACTCCCGATCAGTCCGCCTGACCGCCATGTGGACGCGGCGATCGTCCCGACCACGCGCGGAGCCCCAGCGCTCCGTCTCGACACTGGCCCTTGAACACATGGGGCCAGATCTTGGCGCCCCCAGACACCGGCTATATCGAGTCGGCGGCGAAGCCACGCCCAGGTTCAGGCGGAGCGGGAGAACGTCACGTAGTCGGCGACCAACTGATAGCCGAGACCTTGATAGGTGGCGCTACTCGCCGGGGTCGCGACGTGCACGATCTCGGTCGCACCGGCGGCCAGCAGCGAGCGGGTGACGGCGGCCACCAGCGCGGTCGCGTAGCCGCGTCCCCGGTGCTCGTTCGTCGTGTAGATCAGGTCGAGGCGCACCGCCGAGCCGAACCGGGGCCCGTGACCGGCGACCGCCACCACGCGGCCACCGGTCTCCCAGACGTACAGGTCACCGGCGGCGAGACGGCCGGCGACGGCCCCGAGCGTGCCGTGGCCCCGGGTGACGGCCTCGTACCAGCGGTCCAGCAGATCGTGGTCCGTCGGCGCCG
This sequence comes from Actinomadura sp. NPDC000929, assembly GCF_040492065.1. Taxonomy (NCBI): domain Bacteria; kingdom Bacillati; phylum Actinomycetota; class Actinomycetes; order Streptosporangiales; family Thermomonosporaceae; genus Actinomadura; species Actinomadura sp. NPDC000929. The sequence goes on from NZ_JBEUPA010000006.1 coordinate 43,210, forward strand.
CGGGCCGCGCGAAGCCGTCCGGCACCGAACAGGGCCGAAGCGCCTCCAGCCGGTACAACCGCAGTCGGGGACCGACCACCCGCCCGGGACATCCCGACGCGAACGCCTCGGCAAGGTCACTGCGGCCCTCCCACGCGTGGGGCGCGCCGTCCAGATACCCCGGCAGCGCAGCCGCGGCCTCCACCGGCATGTCGCCAAGAAGCAACGGGCCGAAAGAGGGGCGGACGAACGCGCCACCGACCGTCCCCCCAGGATCTGTCCACCATCCGAACAGCGGCGGAGTCCCTCCACCACCTGAGCGGCGGAAGGCGGACAGCGCGATCAGCAGCGGGAGGTTGGTCGCCGCCCGCGCGAGCAGGAACTCCTCCCCTGGGCCGAACTCAGCCGGGTCGCCCACCACAGACCAGCCGGAAGTCAACGCCACGTCCGCCCCTCCAAGCAACGGGAACCACCTGACTTCTTCGGACATCGGCAGCGTCTCAGAAGACCACCTCGTCCGGGCCCGGACGGCGGCATCCGCTCGTTCGGAGAGGATCCGCACCGACGCCGACGCCATGATCATTGCGTGTTGCCGTCGGGGTCGGACGGTCGTGAGTGCACCACGAGAGAGTCTCGAGGTGTCACGTTAAAAGGAGATCTACCATGACTGCTTCGGGTATGACCCCCGAGAAGGTCGCGGACAAGCTGCGAGTCCTCGCGGCCCTGGCTCCTCTGGTCACCGAGAGCCCGACGGCCGCGAAGATGTGCGGCGAGCTGGCCCGGGAACTGCGTCCCGTCATGCCGACGGTGATGCGCGCGCTCGTCTTCTTCGCCCTCGCCGACACCGTCGCCACGCTCACGAAGCCGGGCGGCCTCCTGGAGGACTTCCTCAAGGGCGGCCCCTCCACCGGCAGCACCACCAAGACTTCCGACACCGAGTGACGGCCGCCTAGTTCAGGCGACCGGCACACACAGCCGGAGGTTCCACGAAGGAGTCAGCAAGACCAGGCCTTGGCTCGCTGATCTCAAGGGCGGCCCGGCGTGACCACGCCGGACCGTCCAGCCAAGCGGGACCCCCGGCACGCCGTGCCGGGGGTTCCTTTGTCAGCGGACTGTCGGCGTGCAGCCTCAATCGCCGTCTCAGCCGGCAGTTCGAGCATCTTCAGCTTCGATCACCCGTTTCATCCCTCCAGCACCGCGTTCCATCCATTTGCGAAGGGGACCGGTTGTATCGCGGGCGTATCGAAAAACGCATATGCCACCGCAACGCTCTTCCGTCTTGGGTGGGGGCTTGGACCACAGCGGTCTGCGCCGAGCGCATTGCGCTCGGCGGAAAGTGATTACGGAAGAGGAGAAGGCGTGGCTGGTGACGGGAGCTGGGATCGGCGTTCGCTTCTGCGGGGCGCGGCTGTGGTGGCCGGTGCCGCCGCGGCCACACCGCTGCTCGGCAAGACGGCTAGGGCGCACGCCGACGGCAGTGACGCGGACGCGTTGTTCAAGGCTGGGAAGTTCGAGGAGGCCGCCCGCGCGTACGAGGAGATCCTGAAGAAGGACCCAACGAACCTGCACGCTGCACGCCAGCGCGGCTACGTCGGGCTACTGGCCAACAAGTTCCCCGACGCGGAGAAGTACCTCACGATGGCCCTCAGACTGGCGCCCGACGACAAGGAGACCAACCAGCTCCTGGGCGACTGCTACATCAGGCAGGACAAATTCTCCCTCTCCGTGCCCCGTTGGCGAGCGGGCGGCGAGGAAGGATACGCCAAATGGTTCGCGGCGATCCGCGGCGAGGCCTACCAGATTCACGGCGACATCGGCCGCGTGCCATGGAGGCAGATGGACCCGGAACCGCTGGTAGAGGTCTCCGTCAACGGCGGACCGCCGAAGAAGCTCAGTTTCTACACCGGCGCGCCGAATCTGAGCCTGACCGCGTCGGCGGCCAAGGAAGCCGGCCTGAGCCCCGTGTACGCGGAGAAGACCGACTTCGAAGGCACCCCCATATGGGTGTACTACGGGGTGCTGGACTCCTTCAACCTGGGCGGCCTCGAACTGCGCAACGTCCCGGTGGGCTGGTCGTCGACGGAGTCGGGCGGAGATGTCAGCACCGGCAACGACGGCCTGATCGGCACGTGGATCTTCTACCACCTGCTGACCACCTTCGACTACGCGGGCCGCTCACTGATCCTGCGCCGACCGACCCCCGAAGCGGTCGCCGAGGCCACACGGGCGGGCACCAAGCCCCTGCCGCTCTGGCTCTCCCGTGACCACGATCTCAGCAGCACGGGCAGCATCGCCGGCTCCGGCCCGCGGGTGATGGGCGTCAACTTCGGCGGAATCGGCGAGATCGCCGTGGGCATGCCCGGGGAGGTGGCCAAGCAGTTGGGGGTCCGCACCGACTACGACCGCCCCATCGAGACCTTCGCCCACAGCCACCCGACCACCACCTACCCCTGCTACCCGAAGGAGATCCGCCTCGGCGACGCCGTCGCCAACGACATCTACTGCGAAGCCGACCCGAACATGCCGGTCAACGTGGGCTGGCCCTACGGATCAGGGATCGACGCGATAGGCCACTTCGCCCACTGCTTCTGGAAGCCCTACAACGTCACCCTCGACTTCACCAACATGAAGCTCTACCTCGCCCACGGCAAAGCCGCCTGATCACTGCCGAGGTAGGTCCCCTCCGGTCAGTGCAGCGCGCAAGGGCAAAGCGTTCACCCTCAAGACCGGTCGCCTGGTGTCGGGGAAGCGCGGCGAGGACACGATCGCCTGATCCCCCTTCTCGGTCACTACCGCACCGCGAAGTGGCCGTAGGCCTCGCCCCACCATCGGCAGGGCATCGCTAAGGCCCTGACGGACGCAACAGAAGTGGTGCTCACCCGTCCAAGGGTGCCCCGGCGGGGACGCTCCTTCGTGAGGCCCCGCCGGGCTAGGCGTACAGCGGACTTCACCAGAACGGGGGCGCACCGCCTGAGCATCTACTCCCCGCGCTGCACTGGCCGGAATGGAACACGCTCGACCTACGGCAACTGGCGCCGGAGCGGCAAAACCCGCAGATCGCACGCCAGGCGCTCAACCGACTCAGCAGCAAGCAAGACGGGCCACGCGCCACCGGCAGCAGGGCGACCAGGAAGCGGGCGACGTTTAACAACGCCATGGAGCACGCCTGCCAGCGGCGCATTCTGCCGATCAACCCGCTGCCCCTGGTCAACTGGACCTGCCCTCGCGTGGCGCGACGCTAGACCTGCGCGTGATCGCCAAGCCGAGACGCCATACGCCCGGCGACACGCCGCCGTGTCCACATGGCGTGGGGCCGGGGTGCCGTCGGCTCAGGGGGCCGAGTCGGCCGGGCGCAGCGACGCCGTCCTGCTGCGGGTGTACGCCAAGTCCATGACCGGGCAGGAGGACGACGCCAAGCGGCGAATTGCGGCTGTTCTCTGGTGGGCGTGGTGGGTCGCTTTCAGAGAGCGTGTACGGGCGCGTCTGGCAGCTCGCCCGCGGCATGGCGCTCACGCCCACACAGGTGGCCTCTCCCCTGGCCAGACGGCCCTACGACCTCCGCCATAGCGACGTCACGCTCGCCCTGAACGCCGACGTCCCGGCGCTCGAGGTCGCCCGCCGCGCCGGCCACGGCGTCGACGTCCTGCTACGGGTCTACGCCGGGTGCATCAACGGCCACGAGCACATGTGGAACGGCCGTATCGAGGACGCGCTCAAGGACGGCGACCAGCTAGGAGTGCGATGCCCGCTAGGACGACCGGAGGGGACCGGCGAGGTCATCGACACCGGCGAGCTGCGCGGGGGCGTTCCGGCCGTCTGTGCCAGATGGCTCAGTGGCAGCGCTGGTGTTTGGGCGTGAGGTGTTCGGGTTGGGGTCCCCGCTGTGCGGTCTAGGGTCCTAGGGCCCTAGTTGAGGGTTCGGAGGGTTTTTAGCCTCATCGGCAAGACAGCGGATGTGACATCGGTCAGAAGGCATCCAACAGCGAGGCTCGGATCCCTACCGGAAGGCTGAAGATGTCCAGCAAGCTCCCCCTCAAGGTGCCCGTCGCTCTCGGTGCGCTCGCTTTCGCGAGTGCCGCGCTCCCGGCCGGTCCGGTGCACGCCGATCCGCCGAATGAGGCGATTCCCATCGCTCTCGATCAGGTGGACGACTATGTGAAGTTCACCGAGGACGACAACACGGTGATCTCCGATCACGCCAAGGCCCTCATCGACGCCGCGCCGAGCGGGGCGACGATCCGGCTCCCGCTGTACTACTTCAGCCAGAACAAGATCGTGACCTCTCTCAGCAGGGCGAAGGGGCGGGGCGTCAAGGTCAGGGTCGTCATCAACGGCAGCGAGATCGGCATGCCGCAGTACCGGGAGCTGACGGCGGCGTTCGCCGACTCGCCCGATGCGGTGCGGACGTGCGGGCGGCGGGTCACGGACAGCGCCGGCGGGTTCCCGAAGCAGAGCGGGCGCTACATATCCACTCGCGGATGCGCCGCCAACCGGAAGGTCGGCGACAACTACTCGCGGATGCACAACAAGTTCATGACGATCGACAAGGTCGCGAAGAAGGGGGGAGGCGTCGCGCGGAACGTCGTTTACGTGGCGTCCGCCAATCTGCACGAGTGGACCTCGTACGAAAGTGCCATCACGGTGCGGGACGCCGGGCTGTACAGGTTCTACAGCAGATATTTCGACGACATGTACCGTCTCGCGAACAGGTCGGGGCGGCTCGACAACTACGGATCGAGTCACGTGTACAAGCCGCCCGGCGGGAAGTATCAGGTCTACACGTTCCCTCGGAGGGAGGCCGCCGGGAAAGCGCGCACGAGTGCGTCCAACGATCCGGTCGTGGCGGACGTGAAGGCGGCGAGGTGCTCGCGCAGTGCCAGCGACGACGTCATCAACGTGGCGAACGTCAGGGTCGTCCGGATGGCGGTGGCCAACGCGCTCATCGATGCTGGGAAGCGCGGCTGTACGGTCCGAGTGCTCACCGGGGACATCGCCTATGAGGACGGTGGGGCGGAGCTGATCTACGCGGCGGTCAACAAGCTCGCGTACAGCTCCTACATCGAGGGCGGCGTCAGGTACTGCGGGCCGGTGAACAACATCTCGTGGATGCACGAGAAGTTCATGCAGATCAGTAAGGGCACGTCGTCCGGCCTGTACGTGGGCAGCCACAACCTCACCGTCCAGGCACTGCGCCAGCAGGACGAGAACATCCTCCGCGTGCGGAACGCCACGCTGTACGCGGCCTACACCGGGCGTTTCGACTCGCTCCACACCTACTGCTCGCAGTGGAAGCCGAAGGTGCCTCCTCACACGGGCCCGGGCGACAACGCGGTCGAGGACGTCGACTAGAGGACGCTCGGACGGCCGTGTTCCGTGAACACCCGGCAATGGCCGGTAGGAGCGGGGAGCTACCGGGAACCAACGAGAACGGCCCCTGACAGCGTTCTAGCTGGTCAGGGGCCCTTCTACGTGGTGGTGGCGGGTGCAGGGTTCGAACCTGCGTAGGCTAAGCCGACGGATTTACAGTCCCCCCGCCTAACTCCTCTGGCCTGTGCATACACCACTCAAGGACCGCGCTTAGGCCCGTATTGGGCACAGCCGCCGTAAAGCAGCGCGCATCGTTCCGGAGGGCTCACCCGCGCGAACGGCGCCCAAGGTGTGACAGACCGCTTCGCGCGGGTGTGCCCTCCGGCCCGCGGGGGGCTGGGGGCCGCGAGGCCCCCGCTTCGCGCTCGCTGAGCCCAGTTCATCAGGGCGCCGTACCATCTTTACTCCTGTTGGACCGAAGCTATTGCAGTGGGATCCACTAGCTTCGCATCGACCGCCATCTTCTTCTGACGGACTAGGTCAAAGGCGCAGCGCCGCCACGACGCTCGCGGCGAGGTCCCAACGAGCGAGAAAGAGGTCCTCGATCTGCAGCCGCGTAGCGTCGATCTTGGCCCTGTGCTGGGTCATCCGCCGCTCCGGAGTGGAGGAAGTTTTTGCGTGCAGATTGCGAAGAGCGACCATCTTAGAGGCGACATCGTTGTGAAACTCCACGTCGACGGAGTCGTTAAAGTCGAGTCGCGGAACCGGAACATCATTCATTACGGCTGTTCCCCTGGCGACGTAACCATCGCGGAAGGCGCTGCCGCGCTTGCGCAAAAAGAACTCGATGGGCCGCTGGTCAAGTAGCGCGAGCACGAAGTCGAGTGAGTAGCCGAGATTCCGGGGGTAGAGCGCGATCTCACCTGCGGTACCACCGGACTGGTAGACGATCCCCACTGTGTCGAGGCCGTACTTGCCGCCGCGCTGGTTGGTCGAGTAGAAGATCTTCGGTGCTTGGGTGCAGTAGCCGATAGCCTGCACGCGCCCGTACACGTAGAACGCCTTCGCGCGCTCCCGAGATGGGACGTTACGCTTGTCCATCAGCGCCCTGTGGGCTGTCAGGTACTTGTAGGCGAGCGGATACTGCTCTCTCATGTCCGCCTCAGGGATTACTTCGAACCCGGACAGGTTCTGGGCAGCTGAGGTCGGCTGGTACGGATAAACTATGAGGGCATCTGCTTGCACCTCGAAGTGTGAGCGAACTCCAGTGGAGTCGTCCAGGTAGGGCCGGGTGACATCCTCCTCGATACGCCAGGTCGCCCCACTCTTGGTGAACTCGACGATCCCGTTAGATACTTCGGGATTTGTGATCACGTAGACCGAGTTGAGGCTCGTCTGTACGCCGTTGCGGGCCTCTACGACCTCTTTCATCTGGATCGAGTTCTGGCGAATCTTTGCCAGAACTCGTTCCTCATTCGCGTCTGCCGGAAGGACCAGAGGTTCCTCGGGACCCTCTGGAAGATGTCGAACACTGAGGGTGCGGTGCACTCCGGCACCGGCCAAGAAGTCATTGATGGTGTCAGGCTCGGCGTACTCGAAATCGGTGGCCGCCGCGCGCTTCACGACTAGCGAGCAAATGTAGATCGACTTGTTCTCAAAGACTTGGACGTGTCGGAAATTCACGAGCCGTCGCAGCGTTCCCACAGATCGAAGCATGGCCCTAAACCGAGGTCCGGCCTCGATGGTCATCCACTTGTTCGGGATTACAACGCCGAGGACACCCCTGTCGTTGAGGTGGTCGACAGCGAACTCGACGAACGCGAAGTACTTGTCGAACTGTTGATGAGATGTCGTATATTCTCTCTTGATGTAGGCAAATTCCCATTTATCATACAACTTCATTTGCTCGGTGCTCATGTAAGGCGGATTGCCCACGATGAGGTCGAACGATACGGGGAGACCGACCTGAGCGAGCGCGATAGGCTGAGTTACCTCCTCGGCACCCGAAGGAGCCGCCGCCGGCATCGCTCGAACCAATGTGTTCCCATGGGCGATATTTGCGCTCAGGTCGGGCAGGATACTCCGCTCGCGCGCGGGGAGGGTCTCACGCCGCTCATCCTCCAGGAGACGGACAAGTAGGCTGAACCTGGCCACTTCGACCGCGTTGAAGTCGATGTCGATACCGAAGCAGTAATCCACCAGGAGGCGCCGTTTCTCCTTGAAGGCGAGCCTGTAGGTGTGTTCGGCGACCTTCAAGAGACCGGGGCGTCCTCCTATTCCAGTACGGCGAATTACCTCGCGCTCGATTAGGGCATCGAACACCGATACGAGGAAGCGCCCCGACCCGACCGCGAAGTCGAGCGTCTTCGGTAGGTCGACGTCGACATTGTCGACGGCCGCGCGGATCGTGGCAGTGACGAGCTCCTGCGGTGTGGTCACGACATCGCGCTTGGCGTACTCACGCTTCTTGTTGAGTCGCACCGTGGGGCAGCCGCCAGTTCTGATGATGGCGAGGTGCTCAGCCAAGGATGCCTCGTAGACGAGACCCAGGAAGTTTGCGTCGAGGACAGCAAACGAGAATGGAGAAAGTGGCGCGTAGAGATTGTCGACGATGGACTTTAGGACTGTCGCGCTAACCATTAGGACTGGGTCGTTCGGAGCGCCAGCCGTTCGGAAGATTCCGGTGTTATAGCGGTCGTTGAGACGCTTGAAGAGCCCGACGACGTCAGTCGTAGTGCCATTGAACGCATCGCGCAGAACACCTTCGCCCTCGATGCCCCGATCCTCGCACATGCGGACGAATACGAGGCGGTTGAGAATACGCTGGACGGCATCGTTAATCTCTGCTTCAGTCATCGTCGCGTTTCCAGCCACGAGACTCTCGCCCAACATGAGGCGCCACTTGTTGAACTGCTGGACAAAGCGTTGGTCGGCGGGCAGAGGCGCCTGGGACAGGACGGCCATGAACTGCTTGAGCCAGTCGGGGGCGTGCACGGCTTCACGCCCGATGAGGCACTCGAGCTTGTCCCAATTCTCGACGAGCTCCTGGTAGTCGCACTCGAACTTGAGTGCCGTAGTGGCCGTGTCCTCTGGCCCGATGGGAACGCTCGTGTCGAAGATGCGGACGTGCCGGAAGTTGGTGAGTACCGCGATCGGGTGCTGCTTCGTCCAGCCGTACGCGCGGGTCTGACGGATCGCCTCCATGTCGATAAGCACGTCCACCGACGGCTTCTTCGCCTCCACGTACAACTTGCCGACGCCATCGACGCGGAGGGTATAGTCGGGGCGCTTGTTGGAGGTGTCCTCCTGCTGCTGACTCTCTTCGCGGACTACCTCTCGCTTCGACGGAGTCAGGCCTTGCTGGTTCTCGATGTCCCAACCGAGAGCCCGCAGGAGCGGGTCGATGAACTCGCTGCGGGCATCCGCTTCCAGATACCGCCTCCGAGAGTCGGTGTAGTAGTCGAAGTCGGCGGCGAACCTCTCGACCAGCCTCCGGACGGTGGCCTTGCTGTCAGCTTTCACGCCGGCTGCGCCTCCCGGAGCTGTCGGCCCGTCAGCCGTCGATGCACGTGCTGGGTCACGCTGAGGTCATCGCTGGAAGCCCCCGCTCTGCTAAGTACTATGTCGTCCTGGGCCGTCAAGGTCTGCCTCATACCCACACCTTTGCGGAAGCGACGGTCGAACCGCAACAGTCCACCGGGATTCACCTCGACGATCGGGATCAGGAGTGGAGGATCTCGGAACGCCCGAATTCGAGGACGTGAAGTGTGGGCCTCGACGCTGTCGAAAGGCTCCATACTCCGCGACGAGCGGAAGTGTCACGTCGCAAAGAAGATGATTCCATGCAAACTCGCTTGGACGTGCAGAATGCCGGAACTGTGAAGCTTTGCAGCATGGCGCCGTGAACAGGAGGTTGCGATCAATACTGAGAATGTGAGAGTATTCGCTGGCGACTACCCGAAGGCGGCTCATGAAAGTGTCTGACGAAGTATCCGCAGAAAAACTTCGCGGCGGCTTCTACTCCCCCGCGGGCCTGGTCAAGGTTTGCCTCGACCGTGTGGCGGACCTACTTGGGGATCGGCGAGAGATTCGGCTGCTTGAGCCCAGTGCCGGAAATGGAGCATTCCTTCGCGGGACGCTGCAACATCCCCTAAAAGAGAAAATCTCTCAGATGACTCTCGTGGAGATTGTTGAGTCGGAGGCTGAACTATGTCGACAGAGTGCGACCTCCGCCTCCCTCACGTCAAGCGTGCTTCATGGGAGTTTCCTCAGCGAGATCATCAAGATGGAACCAACCTTTGACGCTGCAGTTGGCAACCCACCTTTCGTTCGATTCCAGTTCGTCGATCCCACAGAGAGGCGCCATGCCGAGGCAATCGCCACGCAACTCGGCGTGACACTTCGAGGGGTTTCCAATCTCTGGATTCCCATACTCTACAAGGCGATAGCCTCCCTCAATCAGGGGGGTGCATTTGCCTTCATCGTTCCGGCCGAATGTCTTACGGGCATATCTGCAGCGGATGCTCGACGATGGCTGCTAAGAAACACAAAGCAGCTTAGAATAGATCTTTTCCTGCCGGGCTCTTTCCCGACGGTCCTACAAGAGGTCGTTGTAATCAGCGGCGTGAAAACATCCTATAATCCTCGAAGCACACACTCTGTCACAGTCGTTGACCACGACAGTTCAACAAGGATATGGGATCACTCCATTTTTGCAGATGAGCCCACTTGGACCAAGCTTCTCATGTCGCCAACGCACGTTAGCGCACTAGACGAAGCTTCTAGCCTTCCTGGCTGCATCCATCTAGGCGGTGTAGCAAAGTTCAGCGTGGCAACGGTCACCGGTGCCAACGACTTCTTCTCAGTCGACGAAACGACAATAAAGAACTACGAACTCGAAGCATGGGCAAGACCGCTGCTGCCTCGCATACGAAACGCCCCTGGTCTTCGCTTCACAGCTGACGACTTCCTAGAAATCTCAAAGAATCAGATCAAGTCTTACCTCCTGGATTTTTCGTCTTCCGCGCCCGACCCCATGCTCTTTGAGGGACCCCGGGAATACCTGGAGCAAGGCGAAGGAAAGCTACTCCATAAGCGTTACAAATGCCGTATACGCTCGCCTTGGTATCGCGTTCCTGTTGTATCTCCTGGGGACCTGCTTCTCTCGAAGAGATCGCACCATTACCCCAGAGTGGTTCTCAACGAAAAGAGAGCCATCACTACCGACACTATTTATCAAGCCAAACTCGCCCCTACATATTCCGATAAAGGTACAGCCCTGACGGCAGGTTTCCATAATTCACTAACGCTTCTCAGTGCCGAAATCGAGGGGAGAAGTTTCGGAGGCGGCGTCCTGGAGCTTGTACCTAGCGAAGTAGCGCGACTCAAAGTTTTCGTCTCCGAGCAATTGACCGGGGAACTCGAGAGCCTCGACAAGATTGCTCGGTCTTCCGCGCCGGAGCGTGAAGATCTTCTCGTGGAGGAAACTGATAGACGGCTTTCGAAAGCCATCGGCGGACTCAATGATTCACTGATGACAAGTCTCGCGGAGGCTCGCGCATCGCTACAACGCCGTCGTCATGACCGAAGTAGCGTTGGTTCGTAACCGGTCGGCCAGCCCAGCAGCCGACAAATCGGGCGGTGTCCGCCGCTGGGCTGGTCGGCGGGTCGGCCGGAACAGGCCGCACGCCCGCCGACCAGCTCAGCGGGCGTCCGCGTAGCGGGCGCCCTTGAAGACGTATTGAAAGTCCTCATCCGGCAGAGTGTGAGGGCTGCTGACCTGCGGGTTTGGTTGGTGGTGTTGCTCGTCTCGTCTCGGGGGCCTTGGTTGGGGCTCGTGGGTGGTAGAACGCTCGGTTATGGGTGCTGAGCGGCTTGAGGAGATCGGGCGGGAGTTGCGGCGGCTTCGGACCTCGGCGGGGTTGTCCGGGGTTGGCCTGGCGGCTCGGGCTGGGGTTCCTCAGCCGACGGTGTCTCGGGTGGAGACCGGGCGGCGGGTTTCTGATCCGGAGGTGGTTGCCCGGTTGGTCGGGGCTCTGGAGGTGGGGCCGGCTGAGGCTGAGCGGCTGCTGGGTCTGGTGCGTGAGGCTTATGCGGAGACCTCCCGGCGGGTGGATGCGGGGGTGTCGTTCCGGAGCGGGGCCAGTGTGGAGCTGCTTGCGGGGGCTCGGGTTGTCCGGGCGTTCGAGCCTGTGGTGATGCCTCGGTTGTTGTGGACGGGAGAGTATGCGGCTGCGATCGGGGCGGACGTCGCCGGCGTCTCGGTGCTGGACAACGATGGCGGCCGGTTCGTGGTCCTGGTGGCGGAGGCCGTCTTGCGGACGTGGCCGGGGTCGGGTGAGTGCATGGCGGGGCAGCTTGCTCACCTGGCGGAGGTGTCGGGGCGGGCGAACGTGCGGTTGGGGATCGTCCCGGGGGCGGCGGTGTCGCGTGTGCCGCTTCATGGGTTCTCGGTGTACGACGATGCGGCGGTGTCGGTGGAGACGTTCACGCGCGAGCTGACCTTGACCGACGAGGACGAGGTGCGGGCGTACGTGGAGATCTTCGAGGGGTTCGAGCGGGCGGCCATGTTCGGGGACGAGGCCCAGGCGCTGGTGGACCGGGCGGCCGGTGATCTGCGGAAAGTTCTGCGTTCTATTCACTGAGCGTATTGAATAGCCCCCTAGACCTGTCATACGCTGCGTGTCCCCCGGGGTGTTCAGCCCCCTAGACGCGCGGGTGGTGATCGACGTGACGCGCTTGTCCCGGCTGTTCGCGGGCCGACCCGAATCGATCAGTGAGGCGAGAGCCTTCGGGCGGGCCTTCATCGCCGACCGTGTCCCGGACGAGGTTGCCGGGCTGGTCGAACTGGTCGTGAGTGAGCTGTGCACGAACGCCGTGGAACACACGGCCAGCGGGGAGGACGATGGCAACTTCGTCCTCGAACTGGAGTTGCAGGACGGGCATGTGCGGGTGGCAGTGGTCGACATGGGGGCCCAGACGCAACCGACGGTGAACGATGAACCGAGCGGCCCGGATGCCGTGTCCGGGCGTGGGCTGTTCCTCGTCGACGCGGTCTCCAAAGCATGGGGCAGCGAACATGTTCGGGTCGGGCGGCGTGTCTGGGCGGACGTCGTCGGCGCGGCGGTGTGAGCGGTCCGCCGATACCGCGTCGGCGGCGGCGTCTGCGCGTTGTCAGTTCCTCAACGGGGCGTGAGCTTTCCGGCACCTTGTCTAGAGTCCTAGACTCCCTGGTGGATGCCGGAGGGGGTGTCATGCCAGGCGAGTTGGAGCGCATCGCGCAGATCGATGACCCGTACGAACTGCTTCGGGCTGCAACTGAGCGCTTGGCAGAGGCTCAACAGGAGGTCACCGAACTGGCGCGGCTGCGGCGGCGACTGATTCAGGACCTGCATGCGCAAGGGATGTCGTACGCGCAGATCGCGCAAGCGGCGGGGCTGAGCCGCGGGCGTATCCATCAGATCCGGCACACGGGGCCGGCGCCTGAGGGCGCGTTCCTGGGGTCGGGTGAGGTCACCGTCGTGACTCCCCTGCGGCCCGACCCTGCGAGCGATCGGACATATGTCGCGCTGGACGACTTGAGGACCGGGCAGCGACTGGAAGACCTGGCGCGGACGTTCGACCTGACCGTGAAGTCCGATCATGTCGGGCTCGATGGCGGGATCGACCTCAACCGTGCCGGGATGCTGGTTATCTGCGGGCCCCGGATGTCCCCCGCGATGCAGGAGGCGTACGGCAAGGATCCCGTTCTTCAGTGGGAGCGGGATGAGGTCGGGTGGCTGCTTCGCGACACTCGGACCGGCGACGGACATCGGTCCGGGCAGGAAGACGATCCGGCGCGGAACTATGACGTGGGCTATCTGGGGCGGCTGCCTCGACCGGACGGCAAGGGAAGCTTCCTGGCCATCGCCGGTATCCATCCTGAGGGGTCGCTCGGTGTGGTCCATCTGCTGACCACGGATATCGGGAGCCTGTGGGGGCAGGTCGGCAACGAACGGTTCTCGGTCGTGGTCGGCACCGAGTACACCGCGGACACCCATGAGCCGGTGCGGACGGAGTTGCTGACCCCGATCTACCGGCACGACGAGGCGCCGACCTGACGAGGAACGTATGCGCGTGCTGATCGCCAGCGAACCGGGGCACCCTGAGCGGGACAACGAGGACTTCGCGGCGGCGGCGCCTGGGCTGCTGCTCGTGGTCGACGGTGCCGGCACCCCGGCCGGTGTCGAGTCGGGGTGCTCGCACTCGGTCGCCTGGTACGCGCGCAACCTCGGCGGGCTGCTCCTGGCCGCCGCTGGTGACGTCGCCGTGGGCCTGGACGAGGCGCTCGCAGTGAGCATCGACCGCGTCAACGCGCTGCATGCGACATCGTGCGATCTCGGCCACCCGGGCTCACCCTCGGCAACCGTGGCGCTCGCAAGGATCCGTGACGGGCACCTTGAACACCTGGTGCTCTCGGACGCCGTTCTCGTCCTCGATCGCCTCGACCAGGCGCCGACCGCCGTCAGCGACGATCGGCTTGCCGACGTGATCGCCCGGTTGGACGAACCGGCCGGGCCCTGTGTTGTCGGCAGCGACAAGCACGCGAAACGCCTGCGGACTCGGGTCGAACGGCTCGCCTCCTACCGCAACCAGCCCGGCGGGTTCTGGGTGGCCAGCACCAAGCCGGAGGCGGCACACGAGGCGCTGATCGGGTCGACACCACTCGCCGAGCTGGCGGCGGTCGCGCTGCTGAGTGACGGCGCTAGCCGGCTGGTCGACCACTTCCGACTGATGGTCTGGGCGGATCTGCTCGGCGTCCTCCGCAAGGACGGGCCGCGAGGACTGATCGCACGGACACGCGAGGTCGAGTCGACCGACCCGGACGGGGCCCGGTGGCCGCGCGGCAAGGCATCTGACGATGCGAGCGCCGTCTACTGGACCGTCCAAGACTGAACTTCGAGCGAGGCTGTAGACCCCCCTAGACAGTCGCTCGTTCCTCGCCTGTGTTCTACGTGTACCCCCCTAGACAGTCCGCTCGCGGATCGAGTTGGATCGAAGTGTCTAGGGGGGTGGACGACAGGAGAGAACCTTGCGGAACATCCCGGTGGACGTGTCGGCGCTGACGTTCGTCTGCGTCTCCCCGCCGCGTCCCAAGCTGGTCAACCAGGACACGGGGGAGGTGAAGACGGACCGCAACGGGCAGACGGTGTTCACAGTCGGGCTGTCGGCCGCTGACCCGATGGGGCGGGTTGACCTGCTCAACGTCGCGGTGACCGGGGACCAGTCGATCACGCTCGGGGAGGTCGTCACGCCGGTCGGACTGGTCGCCTTCCCCTGGGAGGCGGTTCTCGGCGGTGAGAAGCGGTGGGGCGTCGCCTACCGCGCTGAGCGCATCGCCCCCGTGTCGGCCGTCCCGGCGTCGGACTCGTCCGCTCCGGCGGGCGTGGCCTGAACGGGTCGCCGTCATGACTGACTTCGTCCTGGTGCTCGGGGTCCTGGCCGCTGCGGCGGCCGGGCTCTGGGCCTGGCGCCGGTATCACCCGGTGTCGTTCTGGTACGGCGTCGGATTCCCGGCCCGTGCGGTGCTGGTGTACCTGACGTGGCATCACGTCGCCTCCGGGTGCAAGCTCACCCGCAACCGGCGCCGGTTCCGCCTCACCCTCGACGCCATCCCCGTGGTCGGGCCCGCCTCCCGCTCCGCCGCAACCGTGGTCGAGCACAAGCGGCGGGTACGGCGGGTCGACGTCGAGCGCTCACCCCGCCTCGGCCTCCTGCGGCCGACTCGGCTTGGGTGGCGGATGCGGCTGCGCCTGCACGACGGGCAAGTCCCCGCCGACTACGAGAAAGCCGCGGAGGGGATCGCGCACGCTTGGCGCGTCCACTCGGTGCGGGTGGTCGACGTGCGGCCCGGCCGCGTCACCCTGTGGGCCACCATGCGTGACCCGCTGGTCGAGGTGGTCGCCGTGCCCGAAACCGGTGAGCTTCTGACCGTGCGTCCGGGCAAGCTGGAGAACGGCCGTGACTGGGTGATCGACTTCCGCGCGGTGCCGCACTGGCTCAACGTCGGCGCGACTCAGTCCGGTAAGTCGAACATGGCCAACGCCCTGCTCAAGGGTCTGGCTCCGCAACCGGTCGCCCTGGTCGGCTTCGACCTCAAGGGCGGAGTCGAGTTCACCCCCTACGCGCCACGACTCTCGGCGCTGGCGACCACGCGTAAAGAGTCGGTCGATCTGCTCGTCGACCTGGTGGGCGAGGTCGAGAACCGCATGGCCACCTGCCGGGCGCACGGGGCGCGCAACGTATGGACACTGCCGGAAGATCTGCGGCCGATGCCTATCGTGGTCCTGGTGGACGAGGTCGCCGAACTATTCCTCATGGCCGACAAGTCCGAGAAAGACGAGGTGGCCAAGACCGCTACCGCGCTCCTGCGGGTCGCTCAGCTCGGTCGGGCGTTCGCCGTCTACCTGATCGTGTGCGGGCAACGCGTCGGCTCCGACCTCGGGCCGGGCGTTACCGCGCTGCGGGCCCAGTTGTCGGGGCGGGTATGCCACCACGTCAACGACCCGGAGACGGCGAACATGGCGCTCGGCGACCTCGACCCCGCCGCCCTGGACGCCGCCCGCGCCATCCCCGCTGAGACTCCCGGCGTGTGCATCGTCGCCGGCCAAGACGGCTCATGGCACCGCGCCCGGTCCGTCTACGTCCCCGAACACGAAGCCGAACAAGCCGCGCGCGACTACGCGCACCTGACCCCGGACTGGGAGACCCTCGTCGGCTCCGCCCCGGTCATCCGCCCCGCCGCCTAGACGCCTCTCCTCACCTTCCCGGCTCGGCGTGAGCCCTGATCGCGCCACGTCCCTACCGAACCATGTCCGAAACCGGTCCTGGAGGCTGCCCGATGGTCGCCCACACTCGTGCCCTTCGTCCCCGCCCGCGTCCCCGATTCGTCGCCCTCGTGTCCCCCTCGTCCCCGTCCTCGGGCTCGTCCCGGGTGGCGTCGGTGTCGTCCTGGGACGTGTGGCCGGTCGGAGTCGAGTGGGACGAGTTCCGCTCACTGCACATCGCCCGCTGCCAGCAGTGCGCCGAGGCGTTCGCCTCCTCGTCCCCGGCGCAAGCCGACGACTGGACCGACCTCCATCGCTGTGACCCCGAACTGGTCGCCCTGCTCGCCCTCGTCACCGACCAGCGGGCCGCATGAGTCGCCGTCTGTTCGGCGCGGTGGCTGATTCCGGGCCGGTGGTGGTGCTGGCTGGGATCGCGGCGGCGGGGTCGTTCACCCACATTCGCGACACGGCGACCGAGCATGGTCAAGGCGGGTGGATGGCTTGGGCTATCGCGGTCTGCATCGACCTGACGTGCGTCATGGCTGCCGGGGAACGCCAGCGAGACAAGAGCACCGGGCGGGAAACAGGGCGACTGTCGTGGCCGACCGTCGTCCTAATCGGCGGAATCCTGCTCTCCCTCGCTGCCAACCTCGCCCAAGCCGATCCCTCGGTGTGGGGCTGGATCACCGCGGGCACTCCTGCGGGTGCGTTTCTGGTCGCGGTGTCGATGCTGGAGCGGCGAAAGGCTGGCACCCGGGCGGCGGATCGCACCTCGCCCGTCCCTGAGTCCTTCGGCCGTCCCGACCCGGCCCCGGTCGTCTCGTCCTCGTCCTCGTCCGGCTCGTCCTCACCGCCGTCCCCGTGGGTGGTGTGGGAGGACGAACACCCCACCGTCGCCGCCGCCGTCCCCGCTGCTCAGGACGAACCCCGCGACCGCGACCACGACGAGCAGGACGGACAGACCTCCATCCCCGTCCCCGTCCCGGCCGCAGCCCCAGCCGCCGAGGAAACCGCGGTGCCCGCGCCCGATCCCGCTCCGGCCGCCCCGCTGGTCGACTTCGCACGCCGCGTCGCCTCCGAGCACGAAAGCCGGCACGGGCGCCCGATCACCCGTGACGCGCTGCGCGCCCGGCTCGGCGTCTCCAACCAACTCGCCTCGGACCTGCTCCGCCAACTCCGCACCGAACAGCCCCAAGCAACCGCGTCCGTCTCCTGACCTCTGGAGGAACCCGCCATGACCTCGCCCGCTGAACTGACCGGCCAGACCTCCCTTCCTGTGCCCGGTGACCTGTTCGCCCGCCACCAGACCATCGCCGGCCTGCGCGCCCTGGCCGACTTCCTGGAGGCCAACCCGGCCGTGCCAATCAAGGAGTACGGCGGGGACTACAACGTCTACACCCGCACCGGAGACGACGCCGCAGCGGTCGCCGTAGTCGACCAGGTCGCAGCACTCCTGAACACCGAAGTCACCGACGACCGCCCCCACGGCGGCCACTACATCGCCTCCAAGACCTTCGGCCGCATCACCTACCAAATGGTCCACATCCCCGCCCGACAGATGGACGAGCACCACGCCCACATCAGCTACCGCGACAACATCCGCCTCGACCCCGATCAGGACGGCGACCAGGGACGGGCAGCCTGATGCGCGCTCGGCCAACTCGTCGCCGCTGGGGCATGTGCCGATGGAAGTGCGGGACGTGCGGCGGGGGCGGGGTCGCCTCCGACGGCTCCACCTGCCCCGACTGCAACGGCCACGGCCACACCTGACAGGAGGACACCGGATGTTCCTGCGTCGCTGTGCCTTCGGCTGCTTCTGGCTGGTCCTGGGCCTGTTCGTCGTCCGTCAGCCCGAATCCGCCGCGCACGCCGTTCGCGCCTTCATTCAGGGCCTGGCCCTGCTCGCCGACGCGCTCTCGCTGCTCGTCTCGGCGTTCTAGCTCCGCCCCCGGCGCGGCCACAAGCCGCCAAGCAAGAGAGCCGCGCCGGGGGCCCGTCCCCACTAGCCACCTGAACGGATAGGGAGACCCGTCCATCGTGCCGCAAGCTGCTCCACACGTCTCCGAGATCGCCGCGCGGGACATGGCCACGCGGTTCAACCGCCGCGACTTTCGCCGATGGGCCGCCCGCGCCCACTCCACCGGAGGATGCGCCCAACCCGTCCACCTCCGCGGACGCGTCACCCACCTAGACCGCCAAACCGGCGAGATCCTCCGCCACTACTCCACCGCCCAAGAACCCGGCGGGGCACTCCGGGTGGCGTGTAAAACCCGGCGCGCGTCGCGGTGTCCGGCTTGCGCTGAGGTCTACCGCGCCGACACCTACCAGCTCGTCCGGGCGGGCCTGGTCGGCGGCAAGGGTGTACCGGACACCGTGAGCACTCACCCGGCGGCCTTTGTCACGCTCACCGCGCCCTCGTTCGGGCCCGTCCACTCCCGCCGCACCGGCAAGGCCGGCGGCGTGGTCGCATGCCGTCCTCGACGCGACGGCGGGGCCTGTCCGCATGGGCGGCCGGTCTCCTGCACCGTCCGGCACGGGGACGCAGACCCGCGCCTCGGGCAACCCATCTGCCCGGACTGCTTCGACTACGCGGGGGCCGTGCTATGGAACGCCCACGCTCCTGAACTGTGGCGACGGTTCGCCCTGGCCTTCCGCCGTTACGTCGCCCGATCGGCGGGCCTGCGAGTCGCCGACCTGCGGGACGTCCTCACCGTCTCCTTCGCCAAGGTCGCCGAGTATCAGCGGCGCGGCCTGGTCCACTTCCACGCCGTCATCCGCCTCGACGGACCCGGCGGCCCCGACGCATCCCCGCCCGTCTGGGCCACCCTCGCCCTCCTCGAAGCGGCCGTCGACCATGCGTCGGGCGCGGTCACGGTCTCTACTCCTGCGGCGGGCGGTGTCCCGGCCCTGACGCATGCCTGGGGCTCACAGATCGACGTCCGGCCGATCACCACCACGGGGGAACTGACCGATACCGCTGTGGCGGGCTACATCGCCAAATACGCCACCAAAGCCGCCGAATGCGTCGGCACCCTCGACCGCCGAATCCGGCCGACTGACGACCTGGCCGACCTGCCTGTAAGCGGCCACGCCCGGCGACTCATCGCCGAATGCCTCCGACTGGGCGCCGTCGAAGAGTTCGCGGGGCTGCGGCTGACCGAGTGGGCCCACATGCTCGGCTTCCGCGGCCACTTCTCCACCAAATCCCGCCGCTACTCCACCACCCTCGGCGCACTCCGCCAAGCCCGCATCGACCACAACCAGCACCAACACGACGAGATCACAACTGGCCGTCTGCCCTTCGACGACGACCAGGTCCTCGTCGTCGCGCACTGGCGCTACCTCGGCCAAGGCATGACACCCGGCGAAGCACTCCTCACCGCCGCACTCACCGGCAAGCCCATGCCGCCCCTCAACCCGAACGATCACGCGCAAGGGAGCCTCGCTTGACCGCGTCCACCGCCCGGGACCAACTCACCGTTCCGCAGCTCTGCGAGGAGCTACAGATCTCCCGGTCCACGTTCTACGAGTGGCGGCAGAAGGGCCGCGCGCCCGTCTGCCTGGTGCTGCCGAACGGCAGCCTTCGCGTCCGGCGCCGTGACCTTGACCGGTGGCTGGCTACCTGCGAAGAGGCCGCCTGATGGACGACACCACGTACGACGTCGTTGTCCACCAGACCGAGGTCTACAAGGGCAAGCGCACCAACAGCTACATCGTCCGGTGGAAGGTCGGTAGGAAGCGGTGGAAGGAGTCGCTTCGCAACAAGGCTCAGGCGGACAGCTTCCGGTCCTCTCTGGTCAGTGCAGCTCGCAAGGGTGAAGCATTCAGCCTCAAGACTGGCCGCCCGGTGTCGTGGCAGCGCGACGAGGACGCGATCACCTGGTACGCCTTCTCGGTCGACTACTGCGCCGCGAAGTGGCCGTACGCCTCGCCCAACCATCGGCGGGGCATTGCTGAGGCCCTGACGGACGCGACAGAAGTGCTGCTCACCTCGTCCAAGGGTGCCCCGGCGGGGGCGCTCCTTCGTGAGGCTCTGCGGGGCTGGGCGTACAGCGGGCGTCACCAGAACGGGGGCGAACCGCCTGAGCATCTGCTCCCCGCGCTGCGCTGGCTGGAGCGGAACACGATCGACATGCGGGAACTGGCATCGGACCGGCAGGGCTCGCAGATCGCGCGCCAGGTGCTCGACCGGCTGAGCAGGAAGCAAGACGGGTCACCGGCCGCCGGCAGTACGGCGACCAGGAAGCGGGCGACGTTCAACAACGCCATGGAGTACGCCTGTGAGCGGCGGATCCTGGCGGTCAACCCGCTGACCTTGGTGAAGTGGACTCGGCCCCGCGTGGCGCAGACGCTGGACCTGCGGGTGGTCGCCAATCCCGACCAGGCGCGGCGGCTCCTCGATGCCGTCCGGGCACAGGGCAAGCGTGGTGAGCGCATGGTGGGGTTCTACGCCGTCATGTACTACGCCGCGCTCCGGCCTGAGGAAGCGGTCGACCTGCGACGGGATCACCTGGTGAGCCTGCCCGACGACGGATGGGGCGAGATGCGGCTGACGCACGCTGAGCCTCGTAGCGGTTCCCGATGGACCAACAGCGGGAAGCCGCGGGATAAGCAGCCGCTCAAGCACCGGGCCCCGGGCGAGACGCGGCCGGTGCCTATCCATCCCGAGTTGGTGACGCTGCTGCGCCACCACATCAAGGCTTTCAACATCCAGCCGGAGGGGCGCCTGTTCGTCGGGCCGCGCGGCGGGATCATGACCGACCGGACGTACCTCGGCATGTGGCACAAGGCCCGACAGATGGCGCTCAGCCCCCATGAGGCAGCCTCGCCGCTCGCCGAGACGCCGTACGCCCTGCGGCATGCGGCCGTGTCCACGTGGCTCGGGGCCGGGGTGCCGGCGGCTCAGGTGGCCGAATGGGCCGGGCACAGTGTCGCCGTCCTGCTGCGGGTGTACGCCAAGTGCGTGGCCGGGCAGGAGGAGGACGCCAAGCGGCGAATTGCTGAGGCGACCAGGCCAAAGGACGGCTGAAACTTCGGCCCGTATTTGGCCCGGCCGCTCGTAGAGGGCCACTCACAGCCCGAGACAGCCGGACAAGACGAGAACAGCCCCTGACCGGGTTACGCCTGGTCAGGGGCTGTTTTCACTGGTGTGGCGGGTGCAGGGTTCGAACCTGCGTAGGCTAAGCCGACGGATTTACAGTCCGCTCCCATTGGCCACTCGGGCAACCCGCCGTGGTGTTTCGCTGGAAAGGATAGCGGACCATCGGGGTGGGTGTGACATCGAGGCGGGGCGTGCGGGGCGTGGGGAGTCGATACGCTCTGTAGATCGTGATGCTGCTGCTGAGGGGATGTGTGGGCGATGGCCGACTCGTCGTTTGACATCGTGTCGAAGCTCGACCGGCAGGAGGTCGACAACGCGTTGAACCAGGCCGCCAAGGAGGTGGCGAACCGGTTCGACTTCCGGAACGTGGACGCGGGGATCAAGTGGTCCGGGGAGTCGATCGAGATCCAGGCGAACACCGAGGAGCGGGCGAACGCCGTGCTGGACGTGCTGAAGGACAAGCTCGTCAAGCGGGGGATCTCGCTGAAGGCGATCGACGCGGGTGAGCCGAAGCTGTCGGGCAAGGTGTACAAGCTGGGCGTGGGCCTGAAGGAGGGCATCGCCCAGGAGGACGCGAAGAAGATCGGCAAGATCATCCGGGACGAGGGGCCCAAGGGTGTGAAGGCCCAGGTGCAGGGGGACGAGCTGCGGGTCAGCTCGAAGAAGAAGGACGACCTCCAGCAGGTCATCACCCTGTTGAAGGGCAAGGACCTCGACGTCGCGCTGCAGTTCGTGAACTACCGGTAGGACGAGGGGAGCGCGCCGGCCCCATCCCCCGCAGAAGTGGCCGGCGCGCTCTTGTTGGTTATGACGCGGCGGCGTCCGGAGTGGTTCGGGCGAATCTAGCGGCGGCCGGCCATGCGTTCCAGGCGGGCGATGCGGTCGGCGGTCGGCGGGTGGGTGGAGAAGAGCTTGCCGATGCCGGCGCCCTGGAACGGGTTGGCGATCATCAGGGAGCTGGTGGTGGCGAGCTCGGGGTCCTGCGGCAGCGGCAGCGCGCGGGTGCCGGCGTCGATCTTGCGGAGGGCGGAGGCCAGGGCGAGGGGGTCGCCGGTGAGGCGGGCGCCCGCGGCGTCGGCGGAGTACTCGCGGGTCCGGCTGATGGCCATCTGGACGACGGCGGCGGCGACGGGGCCGAGGATCAGCATCAGGAGGGCGCCGAGGACGCCGGGGCCGTCGTCGTCCTCGGAGCGGCCGATCGGCAGGAAGATCGCCAGGTGGGACAGGTACGTGATGACCGTGGCGATGGCGGCGGCGACGGAGGAGATGAGGATGTCGCGGCTGTAGACGTGGGACAGCTCGTGGCCGAGGACGGCGCGCAGTTCGCGCTCGTCCAGCATCTGGAGGATCCCGCGGGTGCAGCAGACGGCGGCGTTGCGCGGGTTGCGGCCGGTCGCGAACGCGTTGGGCTGGCGGGTCTCGGAGACGTAGAGGCGCGGCATGGGCTGGCGGGCCGAGGTCGCCAGTTCCCGGACGAGCCGGTACAGCACCGGCGCCTCGACCTCGCCGACGGGGTGGGCGCGCATCGAGCGGAGCGCGATGCGGTCGCTGAAGAAGTACGCGACGCCGTTGGTTCCGAGGGCGATGACCAGCGCGATCGCCAGACCGGTGCCGCCGCCGAACGTCCAGCCGGCGACCAGCACCAATGCCGACAGCGCAGCGATCAATGCTGCCGTCTTGACGCCGTTGAACCGCACCTGCGTTGCCTCCCCGTCGACTCCGGCATGAACATCAACGGTTTGACCTGGGGGAACGTTCCCAAACGTTTCCCCGGTTACGTGGCGTTCCCGACCGTCTGCAGGACGATCTGGGGCGCGACGGACAGCACGACCGCGCCCGCGGCCGCCGCGGTGATGGCGGCGCGGACGCCGAGGCCCGGCACCGCGTCGTAGTCCTCGCTGGTGGCGGAGGGGGTGAAGAGGCGGACCGCCCAGGCGAGGTAGTAGTAGAGCCCGATCACGGTGTTGATCGCCATCACGACGGCGAGCCAGGTGACGCCGCCGGCGAGGGTGGCGCGGAACACGACGACCTTCGCGAACAGCCCCATGACGCCGGGGGGCAGGCCGGCGAGGCAGATGAGGAAGAAGGCCAGGGCGGTGGCCACGGCGGGGCTGCGGTGGGCGAGGCCGCGGTAGTCGTCGAGGGTGTCCCAGCGTCCGGTGGCGGCGCCGCGGCGGTGGAAGCCGATCACGACGGCGAACGCGCCGATGTTCATGACGGCGTAGAGGGCGACGTAGGCGGTGGTGGCGGCGACGGCCTCGGGGAGGCGGTGCGAGCCGACCGCGAGGGGCGCGAGCATGTAGCCCGACTGGGCGACCGACGACCAGGCCAGCAGGCGGATCGCGGTCCGCTGGCGGAGGGCGGCGAGGTTCCCGAGGGTCATGGTGAGGGCGGCCAGGACGGCGACGACGGGGCCCCACACGTGCCCGTAGGCGGGCAGGCCCAGGGCGAGGACGATCGCGAGCCCGGCGAACCCGGCGGCCTTGGAGACCACGGCGAGGAACACGGCGACGGGCAGCGGGGACCCCTGGTAGACGTCCGGCGCCCAGAAGTGGAACGGGACGGCTGCGACCTTGAACGCGAACCCGGCGAGGACGAGGACGGAGCCCAGCGCGGCGACGGGGTCGAGGTCGGCGGGGAGCCGGGCGAGGGCGGGCGCGATGCGGTCGAGGTGCATGGCGCCGGTCGCGCCGTACACGAGGCTGATGCCGAACAGCATGACCGCGGTGGACACGACGGAGACGAGGAACAGCTTCAGCGCGGCCTCGGAGGACGTCCCGTCGTAGCGGCGCAGCGCGGCCAGCGCGAACACCGGAAGGGAGAGGGTCTCCAGCGCGACGACGAGGAGGACGAGGTCGCGGGCCGCGACCAGGGTGAGGGCGCCGATGACGGCGGCGAGCAGCAGGAAGTGGTACTCCCCCACCGGGATCTTCGAGTCGGTGATCTCCTGGAGGGACAGCAGCACGACGATGACGGCGGCGCCGAGGATGATCCCCTGGAACAGCAGGGTGAAGTCGTCCGCGACGTAGGAGCAGGAGGCGGGGCCGCCGGAGCGCAGGCCGTCCGGCAGGCAGAAGGTGGCGCGGCGGTCCCCGGGGGCCAGTGCGATCACCGCGGCGAGCGCGGCGGCGAGGGACCCGCCGGACAGCAGGGACAGGACGCGGCGGGGCGCGTCGAAGGCGTCGGCGAGCAGCAGCCCGATCGCGGCGACGGCGAGGATCAGCGGCGGCGCGACCGCCGCGTAGTCGATGTCCTGGATCATCAGCCGCCTCCGAGCAGCGCGCGGACCGGACCCGTGGTCACGTCCAGCAGGGTCTTCGGCCAGAGGCCGACCAGCAGCGTCAGCGCGATCAGCGGCGCCCAGGCGGCGTACTCCTGGAGGGAGACCGACGCGACCGGGCCGCGGGGGACGGCGACGCCGTCGGACGGCCCGTGGGTGAGCCTCGCGAGCATCCGCAGGAAGTAGGCGGCGGTCAGGACGGTGCCGAGCGCGGCGACGGCCATGAACGTCACGAAGGTCTCGCGGGGCAGGTCGGCGTGCGGGCGGTACGCGCCGATCAGGGCGAGGACCTCGCCCCAGAAGCCGGCGAGGCCGGGGAGCCCGAGGGACGCGACGGACGCGAAGGTGAGGATGGAGGCCAGCCGCGGGGACGTGCCGAGCATGCCGCCGCCGAGGGCGTTCATGTCGGCGGTGCCCCAGCGTTCCTTGATCGAGCCGACGAGGAAGAACAGCAGGCCGGTGATGAGGCCGTGCGCGATGTTGCCGAAGAGGGCGGCGTTGACGCCGACCGGGGTGAGGGTGGCGATGCCGAGCAGGACGAACCCCATGTGCCCGACGGACGAGTAGGCGATCATCCGTTTGAGGTCGCGCTGGGCGAGGCAGGCGAGCGCGCCGTAGACGATCCCGATGACGGCGAGGAGGCCGAGCCACGGCGCCCAGACCTGCGCGCCGCCGGGGGCGAGCGGGAGCGCGACGCGGACCAGGCCGTAGGTGCCCATCTTCAGCAACACCCCGGCCAGCAGGACGGACCCGACCGTGGGGGCCTCGGTGTGCGCGTCGGGGAGCCAGGTGTGCAGCGGCCACATCGGCGCCTTGACCGCGAACCCGATCCCCATCAGGGCGAACGCGGTGATCTGGAGGCCGTGCGACAGGCCGGCTCCGTGCCGGGCGGCCAGGTCGGTCATGTCGAGCGTGCCGGCCTCGGCGCCGACGAGCAGCATCCCGGCGAGCAGGAACCCGGAGCCGAGGAGCGTGTAGAGGATGAACTTGGTGGCGGCGGCGCGGCGGCCCGCCCCGCCCCACAGCATGATCACCACGTACATGGGGACGAGGACGGTCTCGAAGAACACGAAGAACAGCACGAGGTCGAGCGCGACGAAGGTGCCGAGCATCCCGACCTCCAGGACGAGCAGCAGGGCGGTCAGCAGCCGGATCCGGCCGCCTTCCGGCGGGTGCCGCAGCGTGTAGAGGAAGCACAGGAACGTCAGCAGGGCGGTCAGCACGACGAGGGGCAGCGAGATCCCGTCCACGCCGAGGTGGAACCGCAGGCCGATGGCGGGCGCCCAGGGCCGGTCGACCTCCATCTGCATGCGGGACGTGCCGGCGAAGTCGAACGCGGTCAGCGCCGACACCGCGACGAGCAGGGTCGCGGCGGACACGGCCGTCCCGAACGCGCGGACGGCGAAGCCGGTGCGCAGGAACCGGTTCGCCGGGACGAGCATCGCCAGCGCCCCGAGCAGCGGGATCGCCATCATCAGCACGAAGATCACTGGAAGATCACCACCGCGGCCGCGATGGCGGCGACACCGGCGAGCAGGCCGGTGAGGTAGGTCTGCGGGTTTCCGTTCTGGACGAATCTGACCAGGCCGCCGATCCGCCCCGCGCCGCGTCCGGCGCCGACGACGGCGGCGTCCACGCCCCGCTGGTCGAACAGGACGACATGTCGAGCCAGGGCCTGGACGGGCCGGACGATGACCGCCGTATAGAGCTCGTCCACGTAGAAGGCCCGCGCGAAGACGGTACGGACGGGGCCGAGCGCGCGCGCGGGATCCAGTGCCGGGTCGCGGTTCCACACAAGGAAGGCACCGCCCGCGCCCACCGCGAGCAGCAGCACGCTGAGCAGCGACGCTCCGAGTTGGGGCCGCAGTTCCGAAGCCCCGAGGCCGAAGAATCCGAGGATCGCGGCGGGGACAGCCAGCGCCGCCACGGTCCACGACATGATCCGTGCCGGGTCGCGGACCTCGTACGTCCCGCGCCGCTCACCGAAGAACGTCATCAACCACGCACGCATCGCATAGGCGGCCGTCAGGACGACCGTGACGAGCAATCCCCCGTAGACCAGCCAGGCGATCCCGCCCGATGTGACCTCGCCGCCATGCAGGGCTGCGTGCTGGGCGGCCTCGATGACGGCGTCCTTGCTGAACCACCCGCTGAACGGCGGGACGCCCGCGAGCGCGGCGAAGCCCACGGTCATCGACCAGAACGTGAGGGGCATGCCGCGCCGCAGGCCGCCGTAGTGGGCGAGCATGTTCGACCCGGCGGTCACGATGACGCACCCGGCGGCCAGGAACAGCAGCGCCTTGAACGCCGCGTGCGTCAGCAGGTGGAAGATCGCGGCCGACCGCGCCCCCACCGCGAGCCCGGCGGCCATCACGGCGAGCTGGCTGATCGTGGAGTAGGCCAGCACGCGCTTCAGGTCGTCCTGGGCGAGGGCGGCGCACGCCGAGCCGACCATGGAGACCACCGCGAGGACGCCGAGGACGGCGAGCGCGGACGGCGCCGCGAGGAACACCCCGTACAGGCGCGCCACGACGTAGATCCCCGCCGCGACCATCGTGGCCGCGTGGATGAGGGCGCTGATCGGCGTGGGGCCCGCCATCGCGTCCGGGAGCCAGGTGTGCAGCGGGAACTGGGCGCTCTTGCCCGCGACGCCCGCGACCAGGAGCAGCGCGGCCGCCGTCGCCGTCGACTGCGGGAGGTCGCCGGCCGTCCGGACGATCCGGTCGATCTGGAACGTCCCCGCGCCCACGCCGAGCACGATCACGCCGATGAGGAAGCCGACGTCGCCGAGCCGCGTGACGAGGAACGCCTTGACCGCCGCCCGCGAGTTGGCCCGCTCCTCCCAGTGGTGCCCGATCAGGAAGTACGAGCAGATGCCCATGACCTCCCAGCCCACGTACAGGACGAGCAGGTCGCCGGAGTAGACGACGAGCAGCATCGCGGACGTGAACAGGGAGATGAACGCGGCGTAGGAGGAGTACCGGCGGTCGCTCGACATGTACGCGACCGAGAACACCTGGACGGCGAGCGCGACACAGCAGACCATGAGGCCGACCACCGCGGCCAGGCCGTCCACCTGGAACCCGACCCTGATCGGCACCGATCCGGTGTCGACCAGCGTGAGCACGCCGGTGCGCTCGCCCGGGTCGCGCCAGACGGCGAACGCGACGATCGCCGACAGGACGAGCGACACCGCGACCGGCGCGCAGGCGATCAGCGCGGGGCCGTTCCGCAGCGGCGACCCCGCGGGGCCGCCGCGCAGCGCCCGGGTCAGGGACGGGCCGAAGAGCAGGCCGGCGAACGCGGCGAGGAAGGGCAGCAGCGCGGCGAGCGACGCGAGCCAGATCACTGCGCCGCCTCCTCGCGCTCGGGCGCCGGTTCGGGAGTGCCCTCCCCGCCGTCGGACACGCGTCCGGCCGGACGGGGGACGGCCTCCGCGTCCTCCACGGCCTCCGCGTCTTCGGAGAGCGCGCGGAGGCGGTCGACGTCGATCATCTGCCGGTTGCGGAACACCAGCAGCACGACCGCGAGGCCGAGCCCGACCTCCGCCGCGGCGATCACGATGGTGAACAGCGTGAGGACCTGGCCGCCGTGCAGGCGGTCCCGGTACCAGACGTCGAACGTGACGAGGTTGAGGTTCACCGCGTTCAGCATCAGCTCGACCGACATCAGGACGAGGATCGCGTTGCGGCGCGCGAGCACCCCGTACACGCCGACGGAGAACAGGAGGGCGGCGACGACCGTCGGGTAGGCGAGATGCATCAGGCGGCGCCCTTCCCGTCCGGCTCCGCGCCGGGCTTCGCGTCCGGCTCCCCGACGGGTTTCCGGACCGGCTTCGCCTCAGCCGCCGGACGGGCCCGGATGTCGGACCGCGACAGGACGATCGCGCCGACCAGCGAGGCCAGCAGCAGCACCGACAGGACCTCGAACGGCAGCACCCACGTCCGGAACACGGCGCCGCCGAGCTCGTCCGCCGACCCGCCGCCCGCGCGCAGCGGCATCCGCGCGCCGCCGAACCCCATGACCGTCACCGTGACCAGGACGGCGGCCGTGGCGGCGGCGACGGCCAGCGCGGCCCACCGGTTCCCGGAGTCGAGGTCGGCGGACTGCCCGATCGGCGCCCGCGTCAGCATGACCCCGAACAGCAGCAGCACCACGACGGCGCCGACGTAGATGAGGACCTGCACCCAGGCCACGAACTCCGCGGTGAGGACGAGGTAGCCGCCCGCGAGCGCGCCGAACGACACGACCAGCCACAGCGCCGCGTGGACGAGCTGCCGCGTCGTGACCACGAGGATCGCGGAGCCGACGGCCACCACGCCGAGCAGCGTGAACACGATCTCCTGGCCGCTCATCCGCGCTCTCCCGGCCCCGGGGGCGGGCCCGTGCGGGGAGTCCGGGCGGCCCGCGCGGCGGCCTTCTCCGCCGCGGCCACCTCCTTCGGCGGCTCGGCGGACGGGTCGTGCGCCTGCGGCGGCGGGACGGTCCACATCCACTCCCGCAGCCGCTCCTTCTCGTGCGTCAGCTCGGCGATGTCGTACTCGGCGTACTCGAACTCCGGCGACCAGAACAGCGCGTCGAAGGGGCACACCTCGATGCAGATGCCGCAGTACATGCAGAGCGCGAAGTCGATCGCGAAGCGGTCGAGGACGTTGCGGGTCCGGGGGCGCCCGCCGCCTTCGGCCGGGAGCGTCTCCTTGTGCGAATCGATGTAGATGCACCAGTCGGGACACTCGCGGGCGCACAGCATGCACACCGTGCAGTTCTCCTCGAACAGCGCGATGACGCCCCTGCTGCGCGGCGGCAGGTCCGGTTGCACTTCGGGGTACTGGCGCGTTATGGACCGCCGCGTCATCGTCCGCAACGTGACCGCCAGCCCCTTGGCCAGCCCGCCTCCTGGTAGCCGTCCCACGCGCCCCATGATTGCGCACGATCGGCGTGGGGGGAACGCGACGGGTTCGGCGTTCGTCCAACGAGGTATAGGTCGTGTGCTAGTGCGCAGGCTTGCGGCCGGGGAGGGCATGTGGGTCATCACGCGGAGCGCCCCTACGATCCCGAGCCCGAGCACCGCTCCCGGCCGGCGTCCGACCACCCCCGTCCCCAGCACCGGCACCCGCCGCGACCTCCGCAGCGGCCGCACCCGGCGCCCGGCAGGCGCCCCCCGTACCCGGGTCCGCCCGGGGCCCCGTACCCGGGTCCGCCCGGGCCCGCGCAGCCGCCCCTGCCGTCGCCCATCCCGGTGCCCACCCCGCAGACGGCCCGCGGAATCGTTTGGGCTTTCGTGCCCTTTGTCACGCTGGGCTACGGGACGCCGTTCTCGTTCCTGTACGCGGCCGTCCGGCGGCGGTCCCTCGGGCTCGGGATCACCGCCGCCGGCTACGGCGCCGGCACGGCCGCCGTGATGATGATGCTCCAGGCCGGCGACCCGATCTTCCTCGTCCTCGGCTCGTTCCTGGCGATCCTGCTGTGGATCGCCGGGACGGGGCACGCGTTCGCCGTCCGGCCGTCGGTCTTCCCCCGCGAGATCCCCCGCAACGTGCTCAACGAGCACGCGATCGAGGTCGCCAGGTACCGGCGGTCGCTGCGCGAGCAGGCCCGCGCGCTCGCCGCCGAGGACCCGGCGCTCGCCCGCGAGCTGCGCATCGGCCGCCCCGACGTGCCGCGCGCCTACGACGACGGCGGGCTCGTGGACGTCAACCACGCGCCCCGCGAGATCATCGAGGCGCTGCCCGGCATGACCCCGGAGATCGCCGACCGGATCGTGCGCCGCCGCGCGCAGACGGGCGGGTTCGTCTCCGTCGAGGAGATGGCCCTCGACGCCGACGTCCCGCCGGACGTCCTCCCCCAGCTCGCCGACTTCACGATCTTCCTCCGCTGACCCCCCGGCGCCGGCGGCGCTCAGAGGGCGACCCTGAGGACGCCGGTCAGCGCGAGCTGGGCCAGCGACAGCGGGACGAGCCACGCCCAGGCGAGCTTCTGCAGCTGGTCCTCGCGCATGCGCGGGTAGCTGACCCGCAGCCAGATCACGCAGAACGCCAGCACGGCGATCTTCAGCAGCGTCCAGAGCCAGCCCAGCTCGGTGTTCAGGAACGGGCCCTTCCACCCGCCGAGGAACAGCACCGTCGTCAGCGCGCACAGCACGACGATCCCGGCGTACTCGGCCAGGATGAACAGCGCGAAGCGCAGCCCGCCGTACTCCGTGTACGGGCCGAAGATGATCTCCGAGTCGGCGACCGGCATGTCGAACGGCGGGCGCCGCAGCTCCGCCAGGCCCGCGACGAAGAAGACCACGCCGCCGACCGCCTGCCACGGCAGCCACCACCAGCGCCACTCCTCCACGACGCCCTGCAGCGACAGCGTCCCCGCCGCCATCGCCACCGACGACGCCGCGAACACCATCGGCAGCTCGTAGGACATCAGCTGCGCCGCGACCCGCATCCCGCCGAGCAGGGAGTACTTGTTCGCGCTCGCCCAGCCCGCCATGATCGCGCCGATCACCCCGACGCCCATCACGGCGAGCGCGAAGAACACCCCGGGGCCGAGGTCGAGCGCGACCTGCCCGCCGGGCCCGACCGGGATCACCAGCAGCACCAGCAGGTACGGGACGATCGCCACGCCCGGCGCCAGCTTGAACACCCAGCGGTCGGCGTCGCGCGGGACCACGTCCTCCTTCTGCGCGAACTTGACGCCGTCGGCGACGAGCTGTGCCCAGCCGTGGAAACCGCCCGCGTACATGGGGCCGAGACGGCCCTGCATGTGCGCCATCACCTTGTGCTCGGCCTGCCCCACCAGCAGCGGGAGCACCGCGAACGCGCCCGCGACCAGCACCAGCTTGACCACGACCTCAAGCATGGGGCCCCCAGCCCTCCGGAACCCCGGGCGGGCGGACGCGGCGGCGGCTCGGCGCCCCGTGCCCCGACTCGCCCGGCTCCTTGGCGCCCGGCCACGGCTTGGCGACGCGGGCGGCGAGCACGAAGTCCTTGCGCAGCGGGTGGCCCTCGAACCCGTCGGGCAGCAGCAGGGGCACGAGGTTCGGGTGGCCCTCGAAGAGGATGCCGAACATCTCCGCCGTCTCCCGCTCGTGCCATGCGGCGCCCCGGTAGACGCCCGTCGCCGTCGCCAGCACGGGCGCCCGCTTCGTGACGCGCGTGCGGATCAGCAGGTGGTGGCGGCGCTCCAGCGAGTACACGTGGACGACGACCGCGAAGCCGTCCTCCAGCTCGTCGACGCCGGTCAGCCAGTCGAAGAAGCCGCAGGACAGGTCGTCGCGCGCGAAGGTGAGCGCGTCCAGCCAGAGCTCGGGGGACACCCCGACGGCCAGCCCGCCGAAGGTCTCCTCGGTGGTGACCTCGTCGCCGAAGCGTCCCGTCCAGGCGTCGGCGAGTTCCGCTCCCGGCGGCTGCGGGCTCATCGGTCGCGCCCGATCTGGTCGTCGTGGTCGTCGTCCACCAGCCCGGGGATGATCGACGGGTCGTGCGACGGGTCCGCGCCCAGGTCGTCGTCCTCCACCACCGGGACGGGCACGGTGACGTACTGGTCCTCGACCATGTGGACGGGCTGCGTCGTGTCGGACGGCCCAGCAGGAGGCGCGGCCTGCTCGGGTTCGGGTTCGGGCGCGGGTTCGGGCTCGCCCGAAACGTCGGCCTCGCCGAGATGCCGGACGGGCTGGGTGACGTCGGTCGGATCGACGGGCGGCGCTCCGGGCTCCGGCGCGACCGGCGGCTGGACGGGCGGCGCCTTGTCCTCCGGCCGGACAGGCTGCGTCTTGTCCTCCGGCCGGACGGGCGGCGTCATGTCCTCCGGCCGGACAGGCTGCGTCTTGTCCTCCGGCCGGACGGGCGGCGTCTCGGGCCTCGGTTCGAGCTCCATCGTGGCCTCCGCGTCGCCGAGGTGCGGGACGGGCAGCGTCTCGTTGTCCGCGGCCGCGGTCTCTTCCGCCTCGTCCTTCGGGGGCTCGGCCTCATGGCCGTCGGCCTCCAGGCTGTGCCAGTGCTCGAAGCTCTCGTGCTCGTCGGACGGGGGTGGCGGCTGGAGCGGGCGGCGCAGGACGGTGGCCGGGAACGGACGCGGCGCGGGCGGCGGGGCGACGGGCTCGCCGCCGCCGTCCCCGCCGTAGCGGTCGCCCAGCGACTCGCCCGCGATCTTCTCCTGGAGGTGGACGATGCCCTGCAGCAGCGCCTCGGGCCGGGGCGGGCAGCCGGGGACGTAGACGTCCACCGGGATGATCTGGTCGACGCCCTTGGTCACGCAGTAGGAGTCCCAGTACGGGCCGCCGCAGTTGGAGCAGGCGCCGAAGGAGATGACGTACTTGGGTTCGGGCATCTGCTCGTAGAGGCGCCGCACCGCGGGGGCCATCTTGTCGCTGACGGTGCCGGAGACGACCATCAGGTCGGCCTGCCGCGGACCCGGCGCGAACGGGATGACGCCGAGCCGGATGAAGTCGTGCCTGCTCATCGACGTCGCGATGAACTCGATGGCGCAGCAGGCCAGGCCGAAGTTGAAGACCCACAGCGAGTAGCGGCGGCCCCAGTTGAGCACGAACCTGATCGGCTTGGGCGCGAGCCGCGACAGCGGCCCGACGCTCGGCGGGGGAAGATCGATGGTGCCCACGACGCCATTGTTACAGCGCCGGAGGGGTCAGACCCAGGACAGGACGCCCTTCTTGCCCGCGTAGGCGAGGCCCGCGGCCAGGAACGCCAGGAAGACGAACATCTCGCCGAGCGTCGTCGCGCCGTAGCCGGGGTCGGAGAAGACGGTCGCCCAGGGGAAGAGGAACACCGCGTCCACGGCGAACACCACGTAGAGGTAGGCGAAGACGTAATAGCGCACGTAGGAGTGGGCCCAGCCCTCGCCGACAGGGTCGACGCCGCACTCGTACGTCGTCAGCTTCTCGACCGTGGGACGATGGGGACGCAGCAACCGGTTCGCCGCGAGAGCTCCCCCGACGATCCCGGCGCCCGCGAGGAGCAACACGACCAGAACGACATATGTGTCGAAATAGTTATGCACCAGATCCTCCTCGTGTGCGTCACATCCAGTATCTCGCGATGCAGCATCGAGAAGTGTGACGTGGTACCTCCACCCGGGAGGATCACAGTGTCATGCTCTTGCTGCACACTAGGTTCGCATGGGTCGGTTTTGACCTGGAAGGACGTGACCGGATGAGCAACCCCCCGCCTCCCCCGGGCTGGGAATCCCCGGGTGGGGCCTCCTGGCCGCCTCCGCCGCCGCCAGCGGGCCCGGGCGGGCCCGGTCCCGGCGGACCCGGAGGCCCGGGCGGCCCGCCCCCGCCCGGCGGCTTCGGTGGTCCCGGAACGCCGCCCCCCTTCTTCCCCCCGCCCCCCGGCGGCCCGATGGGCCCGCCGATGCCTCCGCCGAAGCGCGGCGGTGGCGGCGGCCTGGTGATCGGCCTCATCGGCGGCGGCCTCGTCCTCCTTGTGATCATCGCGGTCGTGGTGTTCGTGGTGGCCAAGGGCGGCGGCAAGTCCCCCGAGGAGAAGCTGACCGCGGCCGCGACCAACATGGACGCCGCCCGCGCGGTCTCGCTGAAGGGCACGTTCGGCGGCAGCGAGACGCTGCGCGGCGAGCTGAACGTCACCAAGGGCGGCCGCGCGATGGGTCCGGTCACCTGGAACACCGACCAGGTCACCGTGCTGTCGGCCGACGGCAAGCTGTTCGTGAAGGGCGACAAGTCCTACTGGACGCGGCAGATCTCCTCCACCGACGACCCCTACTACCTCACCTCGGGTGAGCAGTGGGGCCGGCTGAGCGCGGACGAGCTCGACCTCGACTTCAAGGAGCAGCTGTCGCCGACGGCGCTGGCGAGCAAGATCCGCTCGGCCCGGCTGTCGCGCGTCAAGCCGATCGAGACGACCTGGATGGGCAAGAAGGCGCTCAAGTTCAGCACCTTCTCCTCCACGCTCTACATCACCGACGAGGACGACGCCGAGCTGATCCGCTACGAGGCGACCACGCCGCGGGTCGCGCTGGACGTCACCCCGAAGGACTCCGGCGACGCCTCGTCCCTCATCTCGGACATGCGCACCAGCATGGGCGAGCTGAAGGACGCCTTCAACGCCTCGTCCAAGCCGACGGTCGACGAGTGGAAGAAGGGCGGCTGCAACGGCAACTCCGGCTGCACGGTCGAGGCCAAGATCCGGCCGCCGTACGACGTGGAGAAGCCCGTCACGATCGACGTCCGGTTCCGGCTCACCGCCGGCACGCTGACGGGCCGCGACCTCGGCAACTGCACCGCGCGCATCACGATCTCCAGCTCCCTGTCTCAGTGGGCGAGCTGCCGGGTCGTGAGCAGCTCGTGGACGAGCTGGGCGAAGGCGACCGGCGGCACGTTCTACAAGCACGCCGAGTACAAGGTGATCGGCGCCACCTCCGCCGAGGTGTCCGCTCTGCAGAACGGCCTCGACAGCGAATGACGCCGCAGGTGAGGCGCATCACGCGCTGATCCGCACCGGCAAGGGTGCCCGGTGGCGCTCCTCCCGTTCCGGGAGGACGCGCCGCCGGGCACCCTTATGCTCTTTGTGGACGGCCCCTCCAGGGCCCGGCGGCCGCCCTTCCCCCCGGAACGTTTCGGAGCCCGTCGGCGCCCACCGGGGGACGCCTCCAGATCCCTTGCTTTGTGTCTGACGGTCGGGCCGGTACCTGGCCCCGGAAGTGAGCAGAGTGAGCCCCGAGTGAGCGCTGAACAGGACGAGCCGTCGCCGACGGCCTCTTCCCGACCCCCGTATCCGGACGAGTCCGGCGACGCCTCCCACCCGGACGGCGGCCCGCAGCAGGGCGCCCCCGTCCAGGAGGGCCCCCACCCGGGGGACGTCCGCGTCGCCGGCGGCCAGGCCCCACCCGGCGCGGCCGCTCCCACCGGTCCGGACGCGGCTCACACGGGCTCCCCCGGCTCGGATCCGGAGGCGACCCCCACCGATCCGCGCGGCACGCCCTCCTTCGTCCCCGCGGGCCCGCCCTCCGCCGCTCCGCCCGGCGCGGGCCTCCCGCCTGACGCGGGCTTCCCGGGCGAGCCGGGCGCGGCCTTCTCGCAGAGCGGTCCCGTCCCGCCGGTGCGCCAGCGCAGGCCCCGGGGCCGGCGCGTGGTGGTGTTCGCCGGGGCCGCGGCCGCCGTCGTGGTGGCCGGAGCGGTGGCGGCCGTGGCGCTCACCGGGGGCGAGGAGGCCCCGAAGCCGAAGCCGAAGGCGACCGCGCCGGCTCCTCCTCCGGCGTGGACGGTCGCGGCGGGCCGAGCCCTCACCTCCGGGACGGGCCTGCGCTACGACGGCACCCTGACGATCAACGGCCGGCCGGTCCAGGCGCGGCTGCGCGTGACCCCGGCCGGGGCGGCGAGCGGCACGCTCACCGCGGGCGTGCTGACGGCGGAGGTCGTCGCGATCGGCGGCGACACCTACCTCAGGGCCGGGACGGCGTTCTGGCAGACCTACGCGAGCGGCGTCGCGCACCCGGAGTACTACGCGGGACGCTGGTCCAAGGCGCCCGCCTCGGTGCCCGGTTTCGACGTCCCGGACATCCTCGGGCCCAAGGCGATCGCCAGGTCGCTGGCGAAGTCCCCGGCGAAACCGCCCACGGAGAACGTGGGCGGCGTCCGCGCCTTCAAGGTCAAGGCGTCCGGCGCGGAGTACGTGCTCACGGCCCAGGCCCCGTACCGGCTGCTGGCGGTGCGCCCGGCCGGGCAGGCGGCGCAGCACTTCACCGTCGCGCCGGTGGCGGCCCCGGAGACGCTGTTCGCCGAACTGCGTCCGCGGGTGGCCCGGCTCGGGGGCGCGTTCGATCCCGGCCTGCGCTTCACGCCGGGGACGCTGGCGTTCAGCAACTGCGACCAGAACACCAGCGGCTGCACGGTGAGCATGCCCGCCACGCTCACCGAGCCCGCGACGGTGCCCGACGGCGCGCGGGCGGTGCTGCGTGCGGCGCTCTCCTCCAAGGGCGAGCCGCTCGGGTCGTGCTCGGGGGCGGGACCGGTCCCGGCCAACCGGTCGCTCGTCCTGCGCTGCACCGTGACGAGCAAACTGTGGCGGCACTGGATGCGCGCGGCCCTCGACAACCCCGGCTCCTACCCCTACGAGGCGAAGGCGCGCGTCGTCGGGGAGGCCGTCGACGTCGCCGACGTGCCGAAGCTCCTCGCCCGCGTCGACCGCGAGCGCAAGGCGGTGGTGAAGGCGGCCGCGGGCACGCCGGGCCCGACGGTGTCGGCCGAACCGTCGGTCAAGCGCTCGGAGCGACCGGAAATCGCCACATCTCAGACACCAGGGACACCGTGAGCCCCACGTGCAGGGGCGGTGCGGTCGAACGGGATTCCGGATGTCTACACTTCGGGTCGTGAACTCCACGCCTCTGGGGAGCGGATGCTCCTCGACGAGTCCCGCGCGGCCGCTGGTCCGGCGTCTGCACGTCGACCTGTGCCGCCAGCGCAGCTGCCTGTGTTCGGGATGAACCCGTGGGCCCGTCCAGGTCGTATCGCCCGATAGGACCTGCGGAGCGTTCGCCGCCCGTCGCTCGCCTCCATGACGCGCGGCCACCGGCACCGGACGAGGAACGCGCGCCTTCCCTGCGCGGTCATCCCAGTGTGCGGCCCGTCACCGCTAACCCATCCTGTCCCGGACATACCATGAAGGTAAGCCTAAGTAGCATCACGATCCTGGGTGCCTCCCCCAGGACGGATGCTGCGCGTCGAGGAGGTCTTCCTCTGTGACCAAACAGGTCCAGCAGCTCGACCGCGTCATCATTCGCTTCGCCGGAGACTCCGGCGACGGCATGCAGCTGACCGGCGACCGCTTCACCCAGGAGACCGCGGCGTTCGGCAACGACCTTTCCACGTTGCCGAACTTCCCGGCCGAAATCCGCGCCCCCGCCGGGACCCTCCCCGGCGTGTCCAGTTTCCAGTTGCACTTCGCCGACCACGACATCCTGACCCCGGGCGACGCGCCCAACGTCCTGGTCGCGATGAACCCCGCCGCCCTCAAGGCGAACCTCGGGGATCTTCCGCACGGCGCCGACCTCATCGTCAACACCGACGAGTTCAGCAAGCGCAACCTCGCCAAGGTCGGCTACGCGGCCAGCCCCGTCGAGGACGGCTCGCTGTCGGAGTACCGGGTCCACGCGCTGCCGCTGACCTCGATGACGGTGAAGGCGCTCGAAGACTTCGACATCTCCAAGAAGGACGCCGAGCGCGCGAAGAACATGTTCGCCCTCGGCCTCCTGTCGTGGCTGTACCACCGTCCCACCGAGGGGACACTGGCCTTCCTGGAGCGCAAGTTCGCCAGCAAGCCCGAGATCATGAAGGCCAACATCGCGGCCTTCCAGGCGGGCTGGTCCTACGGCGAGACGACCGAGGCGTTCTCGGTGCAGTACGAGATCAAGCCGGCCGAGCACGAGCCGGGGCTCTACCGCAACATCACCGGGAACCTCGCGCTGGCGTACGGGCTGGTCGCGGCGGGCGTGCAGAGCGGGCTGCCGATCTTCCTCGGCTCCTACCCGATCACGCCGGCGTCCGACATCCTGCACGAGATCTCCAAGCACAAGCGGTTCGGCGTCCGCACCTTCCAGGCCGAGGACGAGATCGCCGCGGTCGGCGCGGCGCTCGGCGCCTCGTTCGGCGGGTCGCTCGGCGTCACCACCACGTCGGGCCCCGGCATCGCGCTCAAGAGCGAGACGATCGGCCTCGGCGTCGCGACCGAGCTTCCGCTGCTGGTCATCGACGTGCAGCGGGCCGGCCCGTCCACCGGCCTGCCGACCAAGACCGAGCAGGCCGACCTGCTGCAGGCCATGTACGGCCGCAACGGCGAGGCGCCCGTCCCGGTGATCGCGCCGCAGTCCCCGTCGGACTGCTTCGACGCAACGATCGAGGCGGCGCGGATCGCGGTGAAGTACCGCACGCCGGTGATCCTGCTGTCGGACGGCTACCTCGCCAACGGCTCCGAGCCGTGGCGGCTGCCGGACGTGGCGACGCTGCCGAAGATCGAGCCGAACTTCGCCGAGCCGTCGCAGGAGGAGTTCCAGCCGTTCGCGCGCGACCCGGAGACCCTCGCCCGCCCGTGGGCGGTCCCCGGCACGGCCGGGCTGGAGCACCGGATCGGCGGTCTGGAGAAGGCCGACGTCACCGGCAACATCTCCTACGACCCCGCCAACCACGACCGCATGGTCCGGCTCCGCCAGGCCAAGATCGACGGGATCGCGAACGACATCGAGCCGCTCGCCGTGGACGACCCGTCCGGCGCGGCCCGTGTCCTGGTGGTGGGCTGGGGCGGGACGTACGGGGCCATCTCCGCCGCCGTGCGGCGCGTGCGGGCGTCCGGGCGCGCCATCGCGCAGGCCCACCTGCGGCACCTCAACCCGTTCCCCGCGAACCTGCCCGAGGTCCTGCGCTCCTACGACAAGGTGATCGTCCCTGAGATCAACCTCGGCCAGCTAGGGCTGCTGCTGCGCGGCCGGCTGCTCATCGACGTGATCGGCTACAACCAGGTCCGCGGCCTGCCCTTCAAGGCCGAGGAGCTCCAGGGCGTCATCCAGGATGTGATCGACAGTGAGTGACAACGGAGCCCACGGCACCGTCCCCGCCAACGGCAACGGGTCCGCCAACGGCAACGGCAACGGACCGGCGGACGGCCGCGGCCTGCTCTCCCTCGTCCCGAAGGCGGACGGGAAGCAGACGATGAAGGACTTCAAGACCGACCAGGAGGTGCGCTGGTGCCCCGGGTGCGGTGACTACGCGATCCTCGCGGCCGTCCAGTCGTTCCTTCCCGAGCTCGGGCTGCGCCGCGAGAACATCACGTTCATCTCCGGCATCGGCTGCTCGTCGCGGTTCCCGTACTACATGAACACCTACGGGTTCCACTCGATCCACGGCCGCGCGCCCGCGATCGCGACGGGCCTCGCCACGTCCCGTCCCGACCTGTCGGTGTGGGTGGTGACCGGGGACGGCGACTCGCTGTCCATCGGCGGCAACCACCTGATCCACGCGCTGCGCCGCAACGTCAACCTCAAGATCCTGCTGTTCAACAACCGGATCTACGGGCTGACGAAGGGCCAGTACTCGCCGACCTCGGAGATCGGCAAGATCACCAAGTCGACGCCGATGGGCTCGCTCGACGCCCCCTTCAACCCGCTGTCGCTCGCGATCGGTGCGGAGGGCACATTCGTCGCCCGCACCATCGACTCCGACCGCAAGCACCTGCAGTCGGTCCTGCGGGCCGCCGCGCAGCACCGCGGCACCGCGCTCGTCGAGATCTACCAGAACTGCAACATCTTCAACGACGGCGCGTTCGACCCGCTGAAGGACGCGGACGTGCGCGACGACGTCACCGTCCGGCTGGAGCACGGCGAGCCCATCGTCTTCGGGGCGGACCGTGCCAAGGCGCTGCGCCGCACCCCGACCGGGTCGTTCGAGGTCGTGAACGTCGCCGACGTCGACCCGGCCGAGATCGCCGTGCACGACGCCCACAACCCGGACCCGTCGCAGGCGTTCGCGCTGTCGCGGCTCGACCAGCCGGCGTTCGAGCACACCCCGATCGGCATCTTCCGGGACGTCGACCGCCCGTCCTACGACGAGCTGATGCGGGCCCAGCTCGACGAGGCCGTCCAGGCGCAGGGCGAGGGCGA
Organism: Actinomadura sp. NPDC000929; assembly: GCF_040492065.1. NCBI lineage: Bacteria > Bacillati > Actinomycetota > Actinomycetes > Streptosporangiales > Thermomonosporaceae > Actinomadura > Actinomadura sp. NPDC000929. Next base: position 83,300 of record NZ_JBEUPA010000006.1, read on the forward strand.
CCTCGCGGCCCTGCTCGGCAGCGGCGACACCTGGCGCATCGACTAGACGGCGTCTCCGCAGGCCCGGCCCCCGCTTCACGGGGGCCGGGCCTTTTCGCGCTTGGAAACCCCGCGAACGGGGCACGGTCTCCCACGTGCCGGTCGGCCGGCGATCCGCGGCGGTCTTCCGGGCGGGAGGCCGTGCGCGGCGGCGTCCTCGCCTGACAGACTGAGGAGATCACGAACCGGGAGGTGACGATGCGGGTCATACCGCGCCTGAACAAGGGTCGTCAGCGGGACGAGGAACCCGCACCCGTCCCGGCGCCTCCCGCCCCGTCCCCCGAACCCGCGGCTCCGGACCCGAGCCTGAAATGGCCGCCCCCGCCCGCACCGGTCCTCCCCGAAGACGCCGCCGCGACGACGCAGCCCCAACCGACGACCGCCCGGCCCCCTGCCCCCGTCCCGCCCGAGGAGACCGCGCCCACCGCGGACACCCGTCCCATGAAGACCGGGTTCGAGCCGGGCCGCGACCCCGCTGAGGCGCTGGGGCAGGAGAGCCTCCGGGACGCGGAGCCGCGCTCCCAGGCCACGACGGCCGTTCTGCCCGCGGCCACGCGCCCCCTGGGCACGGAGGCCGAGAGGCGGCGGGCGCGGGCCGCCCAGCGGCAGCGGGAGGCCGCGGAGATGAAGCGGAGCCGGGCGGCGCGGCGGCAGGGCCGCCCGTACCGGGAGGCCGCGCCCGCGAGGGCCGCCGACCAGCACCGGTCGGCGATGCTGGTCATGGTGCTCACACTGGGACTGCTGATCGCGGCCGTCGCGGTGACCGGCGGGATGATCGCGTCCTCGATGCGGACGCGCCCGGTGACGCTGGCCGCCCCGCTGCACATCTACCCCGTCGCGCAGGTGCTGCCGGGCCCGTGCCCCGCCGGGACGCAGGGCATCACCGGACAGGCCGCCACCGGGGTGACCTGCTACCGGCTCACCCAGGGGATCGCGATCCACAAGGTCGCCGACCTGCGCGTGCAGAAGTCGCGGGTGAAGCCCGGCGGATACGACGTGGCGCTCACGCTGCGCCCCGGCGACCGCCGCGCGTTCGCCGAGCTGACCCGGGCGACGGTCGGCCGCGACCTGGCCTTCGTCGTCCGCGACCGCCTCGTCACCCTGCCGCGCGTCGACATGGCCATCACCGACGGAAAGGTCGTCGTCACCGGCTCCCCCGACCGCCCCTCGGCCAACGCCCTGGTCCGCCAGCTGCGTTCTTGATTGCTTTTTCTCCTCCTTCGGGCCTGGCGGCCCTCCATCGTCGAAAAAGCGGGCGATCGCTGGCATCGCTTCGTCTCGCCTTGGCGGCTCGCTGCGCGATCAGATTCTTGCTTCGCTCGAATCTGCCTTCGGACGCGATCGCAACCATTGAGGTTGTTGCGTGGTTGCGGGGCGGGCTGGGGTGGGTTCAGTAGTGGGCCGGGTCGGCGTTGAGCCGCCTTGTGCGCGGCTCGGTGGTGGTTACGGCAGGTCTTCGCCTTGGACGGCTTGGATCTCCAGTTCGACCTTGAGGCTCTCGCCGACGAGGGAGATGCCCGCTTCCAGGATCTGGTTGAAGCGGATGCCGAAGTCGGTGCGGGGGAGATCGGCGGTGGCGCGGAACGCGGCGCGGAGGCCGCCCCACGGGTCGGAGCCCATGCCGAGATAGATCATGTCGAGGTCGACCGGCTGGGTGATGCCGTTGAGGGTGAGGCGGCCGTGCACCGTCCAGCGGTCGGGTCCGGCGCCGGTCAGCCCGTCGCCCTCGTAGGTGAGGACGGGATGGACGTCGGCGTTCAGGAAGTCGGCCGAGCGCAGGTGGTCGTCGCGCATCTTGTTGCCGGTCTCGATGGACGCCGCCTCGATGCGCGCCGTGACGCGGGACTCCTCGACCGGCTCGGCGATCTCGATGCGTCCCTCGAAGGCGGCGAACCGGCCGCGGACGCTCGACAGGCCGATGTGCTGGGCGACGGCGCCGATGTTGGAGTGCGCCGGGTCGATCGTCCAGACGCCGGGCGGCGGGAGCTCGGTGCCGCCCGCCCGGCCGAGGACGATCCTGCCGATGTCGGCGCTTCCGGCGCTGGACACGATCATCGTGGCGGCGGCCGGCTGGAAGCCCATGGCCGTCACGATCACCGTGTAGGTGCCGGGGGGCAGCGGGCCGGCGGCGAGCACGCCGTCCTCGCCGGTCTGCTCGCGCGCGACCTGGTCGCCCGCCAGGTTCGTGACCGTGACGATGGCGTGCCGCACCGCCCAGCCGTCCTTCGTCCGCACCGTTCCGCGCAGACCTCGGTTAGCGTCCATCAACGACCCGCACTCCAGGTTCCGTGTCTCGTGGCCGCCGCCTGCGGGCGGCCCGGCTCGCTCGTGCCCGTCACTCGTCCGGGTAGCCGAGCTTGAGGTCGTGGTCGTCCAGCCCGCTGCCGGAGAGCGACAGGCCGGTCGCGACCGGAGGATATCCGGACGCGATCACCGTGTACTGGCCACCGGTGAGGTCGGTGAAGGCGTACTCGCCGTCCGGTCCCGTGATGACCATCGCGACGACGTTGCCGGCGGCGTCGACGAGCGTGACCCGCGCCTCCCCGACCGGCTCGCCCGACTCGTTGCGGACCGTTCCGCGGATGCGGGCGCCGGGCGGCATCTCCACGTCCAGCCGCGTCTGGCCGTTGCCGGTCACCTCCACCGGCATCGCGACCGGGCGGTGCGCGGCGGCGCTGACGGCGAGCGTGTAGGCGCCGGCCACGAGGTCCTTGAACGTGTAGCGGCCGTCGGCGTCGGTGCGGCCGGTGCCGACGACGTCGCCGCGCACGTCGGTGACGACGACCATCGCGTTCACGATGGGGGTGCCGTCGGCGCTGCGGACCGTTCCGGCGAGGCCGCCGCTGCCGGCCAGCAGCAGGTCGAACTCGACCGGCCGGTCGCCGACGACGAGGGTCGCGGCCTGCGGCTCGTGCCCGCCGGTGGCGGCGATCAGCACGTAGCTGCCGGGGCCCGGCGTCGGCAGCGCGTACCGCCCGTCCTCCCGCGTGATCGCGCGGGCGAGCTGGTGGCCGTCGACGCCGATGAGGGTGAGGGCGGCGGACGCGACGGGCTCGCCTTCGCGGGTCCGCACCACGCCGCGGACGGGGACGCCGCCGCCGTTGGCGTCCTGCTCGATCTGCTGGGCGAGGAGCTTCGCCTGGGCCGCCAGCTCCGCGGCGGCCGGGGTCTCCGACGCCTGGGCGGGCGGGGCCGCGGCGACGGTGGCGAAGCGGCCGTCGTCCGGGTAGCCGTTGTCGCGTGCGTGCCTGCCGGCGCCGACCGCGCCGACCGCCCCGGTCCGCACCACCGCGGACGGCGGGCGCACGACGCCGCTCTCCGCCGGGACGTCGGTCGCGGGCGCCTCGGACGGCGGCGCGTCCTTGCCGCGGTGCGCCGAGCCGCGCAGGGGGAGCTCCTTCAGCGCCAGCATCGCGAGGAAGCCCACCAGGGCGATGGGGATGCCGACGAGGAAGACGCTCTGCAGCGAGTCGGTGAAGGCGTCCTGGATGATGCCCCTGATCTGCGGATCAAGCTTGCTGATCTCCTCCGGGGAGCCGAGGTCGGTCGCGCCGCCGCCGGCCGGCACGGGGATGCCCGCCGCGCGGAAGCCGCTGGTGATCTCCTCCGCGACCCGGTTGGTGAGGATCGCGCCGAACGCGGCCACGCCCATCGCGCCGCCGAGGTTGCGGAAGAACGAGACGCCGGACGTCGTCGAGGCGAGGTCGGCGGGCGCGGCGGCGTTCTGCGCGGCCAGGATGAGGATCTGCAGGCTGAGGCCCATGCCGACGCCGAGGACGGCGAGGTCGGCGCCGACGATGACCTTGGGCGAGTCGGTGTGCAGCAGCGACAGCAGGTACAGCCCGCCGGCGACGCACAGCAGCCCGACCACCGGGAAGATCTTGTAGCGGCCCGTCCGGGTGACGACCTGGCCGGAGCCGGTGGAGGTGATTAGCATCCCGACGACCAGCGGCAGCGTCATCAGGCCGGACGTCGTGGGGCTCATCCCCTTGACGATCTGCAGGTACTGCGGCATGTAGATCATCACGCCGAACATCGCCATGCCGACGCAGACGGAGACGAACGAGGTCAGCAGGAAGGTGGGGTTGCGGAACAGCCGGGGCGGCAGGATCGGGTCACGCGCGACGCGTTCGGCGACGACCGCGAGGACGAGCAGCAGGGCGGCGACGCCGAGCAGGGCGTAGGTCCACCGGGAGTTCCAGTCGAACTCGATCCCGCCCATGGACAGCACCAGCATCAGCACGGCGGCGCTGCCGGTGATGGTGAACGCCCCGAACACGTCGATGCGGGTGTCGCGCCGCACCTTGGGCAGCTTGAGCACCTTCTGGATGACGAGGAAGGCGACGATGGCGAGCGGCACGCACACGTAGAAGCACCAGCGCCAGCCGAGGCTGTCGGCGTCGACGATGAACCCGCCGAGCAGCGGCCCCGCGACCGTCGAGACGCCGAACACCGCGCCCATGAACCCGGCGTAGCGGCCGCGCTGCCGGGGCTCGACGACGTCCCCGAGGATGACCTGGGCCAGCGCCGACAGGCCGCCGACGCCGAGGCCCTGGAACGCGCGGGCGGCGATCAGCTGGCCGATGTTCTGCGACAGCCCCGCCCCCACCGAGGCGGCCACGAAGATGACCAGGGCGGTCTGGAACATGAGCTTGCGGCCGGCGATGTCCGACAGCTTGCCCCACAGGGGCGTGGACGCGGTCATGGTCAGCAGGGACGCGCTCGCGACCCAGGACAGCTTGTCCTGGCCGCCGAGGTCGCCGACGATCGTCGGCAGCGCCGTGGCGACCACCGACGTCGAGATCATCGACGTCAGCATCGCCATCATCAGACCGGCGAGGATCTCCAGGATCTGTCGGTGCGTGTACTGCGGTCTCGCTTGCTCTGGCGCCGCCGGGCCGTGCGACGCCACGCTCGCCTGAGCCACATTGCCCCCACAACTCAGATGAATTACCTGTGTTTTGCATGTATCTTATGTAGACGCATGTTTACTTGCAACTCAGGACATAATGGACACCGACTGTAACGGCGACCGGGGGCTGGCGGAATGCAGGTCGGGGAACAGATCGGAAAACAGGCCGCGGGCGCGGCGGCGCGGGGGCGCAAGCGCGACCGGGAGGCCACCCGGCGCCGCATCCTGGACGCCGCCCGCGACCTGTTCGGCGAGCACGGCTACGACGGCGTCACCGTCCGCATGATCGCCGGGCACGCCGAGGCGAACACGGCGCTGGTCCACCGGTACTTCGGCTCCAAGGCGGCGCTGTTCGGCGAGGTCCTGGCCGGGGAGTCGGTGATCCGCGGCGTCATCGCGGGCGACCCCGGGGGGCTGCCGCGCCGGCTCGCCGAGCACTTCGTCCGGCAGGTCGACCAGCGCTCGGTCACCGCCATGTCCCGGATGCTGGACCGGTCGGCGGGCCACCCCGAGGTCAAGGAGATCCTGCTCCGCTACCTGGAGGACGTGATCGTCGAGCCGATGGTGGCGCAGCTCCAGGGGCCCGACGCGCGGGCGCGGGCGCTGCTCGCGTCCACGATCATCATGGGCGGCGGGCCGGTGCGGCGCCTGGTCGGCCTCGGCGACCTGCGCGCCGCCGACCCCGCCGACCTCACCGACCGCCTCACCGCCATGTTCACCGCGGCCCTCGCCCCCTCCGTCCACCGCGAGACGTAGCACCCCGGGGCCGCGTACCCCGGCGGGAGCAGGCGGGATCGCCTTCAGGGCGGAGCGGACGGCCGCGAGGCGCGCATAGGGTTCTGCTCATGGGGCGGGCGGGCGCTGTCAGGGCGCGGTGGGACAGGACGGGACGGCCCGCGCGCTGGGCGTCGGCGGCGGTCGCCGTGGCGCTCGCCGGCGGGGCCGCGGCCTGGGGCGCGACGGCCGGCGGCGAGGCCCGCGTCCAGGCGTCCGAGCAGCGCGTCACCGTCGTCGACGGGCCGAACGACGACCAGCGCGTCACGCTCGACACGACGTTCTACAAGCCGGTCGGACGGGCCAGGGGCCCTGCGGTCCTGCTGGGCCACGGCTTCGGCGGCAGCAAGCGGGACGTCGCCGGCGAGGCCCGCGACCTCGCCCGCGCCGGGTACGCGGTGCTGGCCTGGTCGGCGCGCGGGTTCGGGCGCTCGACCGGCGAGATCGCCCTCAACTCGCCCGACTACGAGGTGAAGGACGCCCGGCAGCTGATCGACTGGCTGGCCCGGCGGCCGGAGGTCCGGCTCGACGGCCCCGGCGACCCGCGCGTCGGGATGGCGGGCCAGTCCTACGGCGGCGCGATCGCGCTGATGACCGCCGCCTACGACCGGCGGGTCGACGCCATCGCACCGCAGATCACCTGGAACAGCCTCCCCGACGCGCTCTTCCCCGACGCCGCCTCTGGCGCCAAGCCGACGGACGGCGTCTTCAAGAAGCTGTGGGCGGGGCTGTTCTTCACGGACAGCGCGAACCGGACGGCGTGCGGGCGTTTCCTGCCGTCCGTGTGCGAGATGTACCAGGAGGTGGCGGAGAAGGGACGCCCCACCGAGTCGGCGATCACGATGCTGCACCGGTCGAGCCCCGCATCCGTCGCCGACCGGATCCGGGTGCCGACGCTGCTCGTCCAGGGCCAGTCCGACTCGCTGTTCCCACTCGACCAGGCCGACGCCAACGCGCAGGCGATCGCGCGGAACGGCGCGCCGGTGTCGGTGGTGTGGTTCCAGGGCGGGCACGACGGCGGCGACCCGGAGACCGAACGGGTCGAGGGGCTCGTGCGCGACTTCTTCGACGCCCGCCTCATGCGGTCGTCCGCGCCCTCCCCGGACGGTTTCACCGTGACGCGGGCAGGCGGGCTCGACTCCTCCACCCAGGCGGTCGTCGTCGACGAGGCGTCGACGCCGCGGTATCCCGGGCTTTCGGGTGACGCGTCGCGCCTGCCGCTGGCCGGGGCCGAGCAGACGATCTTCAATCCGGCGGGCGGGTCGCCCGCCTCGATCTCGGCCCTGCCGGGGCTGGGAGCGCTCGGATCCCTGGGCGGGTCGCTGGGAGGCTCGCTGGGCGGGCAACTGCCATCGGACATGCCCGGGCAGACCGCCACCTTCGAGACGCGCCCGCTCGACCGTCCGCTGTGGCTGACGGGCGCCGCGACCGTGCGCCTGAAGGTCACCGGCGACGGTCCCCTGTTCGCGAAGCTCTACGACGTCTCGCCGGGCGGAGGCGCCGCTCCGGCGCGACGGCTGGCCGCGCCGTTCCGGGTGTCCGGCGGCGAGGTCACGGTGACGCTCCCGGCGATGGACTACCGCTTCGACCGCGGGCACCGGCTCCGCCTGGTCGTCGCCACCACCGACATGGGGTTCGCGACGCCCGCGAAGCCGTCGTCGTACAAGGTGCAGGTGGTGTCGCCGCTGACCGTCCCGTCCGTCCCGTCGTTGAAGGCCGCGCCGGCGCCTCTGCCCGTCTGGGTGTGGGCTCTGCCTGTCGCTGCCGTCGCTCTGGCGCTCGCCATACTTCTCCCTGGACGCCGTAGGCGCGGCGCCGAAACGGACAGCGACGTGCCCCTGGAGATAGCGGGGCTGACGAAGGCGTACAAGAACGGGCACCTCGCCGTCTCCGACCTGTCGTTCCGGGTGGAGAAGGGGCAGGTGCTCGGACTCCTGGGGCCGAACGGCGCGGGAAAGACGACGACACTGCGCATGCTGATGGGCCTCATCCACCCAGACTCCGGCTCGATCCGCATCTTCGGGCACCGCGTGTACCCGGGCGCACCCGTGCTGTCCCGCCTTGGTTCCTTCGTGGAGGGGCCTGGGTTCCTGCCCCACCTCTCCGGTCGCGACAACCTGGACCTCTACTGGCGCGCCACCGGGCGTCCCTTGGACGAGGCCCACCTGGACGAGGCGTTGAAGATAGCCAACCTGGGTTCGGCGCTCGACCGGGCCGTCCGCACGTACTCGCAGGGGATGCGGCAGCGTCTCGCCATCGCGCAGGCCATGCTCGGCCTGCCGGACCTCCTCGTCCTGGACGAGCCCACCAACGGCCTCGACCCGCCCCAGATCCGCGAGATGCGGGAGGTGCTCGTCCGGTACGCGGCGGCCGGGCGGACGGTCATCGTCTCCAGCCACCTGCTCGCCGAGGTCGAGCAGACCTGCACGCACGCCGTCGTCATGGCGGGCGGCCGCCGCGTCGCCGCCGGCCCGGTCGCCGAGATCACCGGATCCGGCCGCCGCCTGGAGGACGCGTTCCTGGAGATCATCGGGGAGGGTTCATGACCGCCTACCACGCCCGGCGCACCCTTCCGCTGCGGGTCGAGGCCGTCCGCCAGTTCCGGCGCCGCCGCACGCTGGTCGCCTTCGCGTTCCTGCTCGTGCTGCCGTGGGTGCTGGTCGCCGCGTTCAAGATCGGCGGGGATCCGGGGCCGGACGGCGTCCCCAGCCTGGTCGACGTCGCCACGTCGTCCGCGCTGAACTTCGCCCTCTTCGCCCTGTTCGTCTCCACCGGTTTCCTGCTGGTGGTCGCGGTCGCCCTGTTCTGCGGCGACACGGTGGCGAGCGAGGCGGGCTGGTCGTCCCTGCGCTACCTGCTCGCCGCGCCCGTGCCCCGCGCCCGGCTGCTGCGCCAGAAACTGATCGTCGCCCTCTCCTACGCGGTCGTCGCGGTCGTCAGCCTGCCGCTGATGTCGCTGGTCGCGGGGACGGCCGGATTCGGCTGGGGCGACGTCGAGCTCCCGACCGGCGGCACCGTCCCGGTGAGCACCGCCCTCGGCCGCATGGCGATCATCATCGGCTACTCCCTCGTGGCGCAGCTCGTCGTCGCCGCCCTGGCGTTCCTGCTCTCGGTGACGACCGACTCCCCCCTCGGCGCGGTCGGCGGCGCGGTCGGGCTCGTCATCGTCAGCAACATCCTGGACGCCGTCACCGCCCTCGGCTCCTGGCGCGACTTCCTCCCGACGCACTGGATGTACTCCTGGATGGACGCGCTTCAGCCCGAGATCCAGTGGGCGGGCATGGCCAAGGGCGCCGCCCTCTCCCTCTCCTACGCCGCCGTCCTGCTCGCGCTGGCCTTCCGCCGCTTCCGGACACGCGACATCGTCTCCTGATCCCGCCCACGCTCCGCGTTCCTCCGGACGCGAACCGTGGATCACAACCCCCCGAAAATCGGTCGAACCTGCAGTTCAGGTGGCATAAGCTCGGCGAACCTCGACCGGCGCGACCGCGTCATACGAGGCAACGGCCCGATCCCCGGGTTTTAAAGGCAGCCCGGCGGGGGGAGATGATCACCATGGCACGGCAGCAGCTCGTCAAGCGCCCCAGGCCCCCACGTCAACCGAGCCCACCCGACCTGCGGACCCCTTCGGGCCGCCTCCTGCCGTACTGACCCCACCGGGAGAGCCTCGCAGGGAGCCTCTCCCGCTCGACGACGGTCCGTTCGAGGCCGCCACGCCCTCGCCGTGGCGGCCCCGGTCGGCGCGAGCGGTTTGGGCGCCGCCGCCACGTCCCACCGACCCCACAAGCGCATCGCGTACGCCTCGTGCGCGGGCGTCACCCTCGCCTTGGTCGCCCCAACGAGGGTCGGCAGACTGCCACCTGGCAGTTCGATAGGTTACTTTGCGCCAGTAGCCAGATCACCATGCTGCACGGCACGTGCATCAACGCAGGTCAGCGGTCGAGTACCCGGAGAGGCGGTCCGGGCGGGAAGCTACCGGCAAAGTGCCATGTTGCTAACCGACCTATGTTTCTCTGCACAGAGCATCACGCATCGGGCAGAATCGAACCGACGGCGGTTTCGAGGACGGCAGATGATGCTTCGACGACCCTGGTCCACCGGCGGAACGCGGCTCGTGTACCGCCTGCTCCTCGCCGTGGACCTGGAGAAGTACAGTCACCTGGACGCGCAGCGGCAACTCGCCGCCCAGAAGGACCTCCGCAGGCTGCTCAACGGCTGCGCGAGAAGGACCGGCCTGCGCACCAACGACTGGTACCGCCAGCCCGGCGGGGACGGGGAACTCGTCGTCATGCCCGCCGACGTCGACATCCCCCACGTCGTGGGCGCCTTCACGTCCGACCTCGAATGCGCGCTCGCCGAGCTCAACAGGGGGCGGGCCACCCGCCTGCGCATGCGGCTCGCCCTCCACCACGGCACCGTGATCGACGGGCCGCTCGGCCCGGCCGGCGACGCCCCCGTCGTGGTCTCCCGGTTACTGGACTCCGCGCCGCTGCGCGAGCACCTCACCGAGCACCAGGACCGCGACCTCGCCCTGGTGGTGTCCGACACCCTGTACAAGGACGTCGTGGGCAGCGGCTTCTGCGCCCTGAAGCCCACGGACTTCTCCCGGCTGGAAGTAGTGATCAAGGAGAAGCCGTACAGCGGCTACATCCACCACGACAGGCTGCAGCCGCGAGAGCTCCCCCTCCCGGCGCCCGCCGCATGACGATCAGTCCGTCCCGTCGCCGTACCGCCTGCGTATGGAGCGCCGAAGAAGCAGCCACTCCACGCTCGAAATCGTCAGGACGGCGCTCAGGCGATCCGTGGAATCCCGCATCAGAACGGATTCCCCGTCACAAGCGATCTCGACGCAGTTGCCTCCACCGCTGCGACTGCTCTTTCTCCAGACCACCCGCGATCGTTTCGTCCTGTCCACACTGGCCCCTTCCAACCGCCGGCCTTCACGGCGCGGCTGTCAGAATTCCGGGGCACAACCTTGGAGGCGTCCTCGCAGGCCAATCAGGATGCGAACGGCGACCTTCTGTTCGGGCGAACGTCCTCACGCTCGGCCATGCCCTTCGGCGCACGATCCCAGGCACACCACAGTCCTGTGTCGTGCTCTGTCAATGTGAGAGTGTAAGTGTTCACCGAAGATCAAGCCATAGGTGGATCACTCGCCCCGCGCCGCTGCCGGCGTCGAGGAGCCTCAGAGCGATTCCGCGACCGTGTTGAGCAGCACGGCCGAGCCTTCCGGACCAAGCGAAATACGGCGCAGCACCTCGAACTTCTCGCGATAGCGGACGATGTCCTCGCGATAGTCGCGACCGATCAGTTCACCCTGCGCGCCTTCCAGATACAGCACGTCGTCGTCTTCGGCTTCGACGAACTCAAGGAGCTTGAACGGCCCGCTCAGCCCCGGATGGGCGCCCCGGTCGAGGGGAACGATCTCGATGGTCACGTTGGGCCGCTTCGCCATCTCCAGCAGGTGCGACAACTGGGCGCGCATCACCGCGGCGCCTCCGACCAGCCGACGGATCGCCGCCTCGTCGATGACGAAGTAGAACCTGGGGGGCGCGTCCCCCTCGAAGATCTCCTGCCTGCGCAGGCGCACCTCGACCAGTTCGCTGATCTGCTCGGGAGCGTCCTCGCCGCGCAGGTTCGAGAGGATCTCCTTGGCATAGGCGCTGATCTGCAGAAGGCCCGGAACGAGCAGAGGATCGAACTCGCGGCAGGCGCCGGCGGCCGACTCGAAGCCGATGAGCTCCGCCATCTGCGGGCTGAGGACCCTGCGATAAGCGCTCCACCAGGCCGTTTCACGGGCCGCGCGCGCCAGCCCCAGAAACTCGTCGTACCGTTCCGCCGGCACTCCATACTGCTGCAACATGACGCGGACGTCGCTCACCGCGACCCGGACCATCCCGCCTTCAATGCGGATGATTTTCGAAAGTGACCATTCCAGGGCCTTCGCCGCCTGCTCCTGCGTCAGCTCGGCGGCCTCACGGGCCCTGCGGAGCTCTACCCGAAGGCGTCGCTGGTGAACAGTCGGACTGTCCGGCATGCCCTACACCTTCCACTTCTCTGCCAGAAGGCAGAGTGCAACCTTTCAAAGCGCCTAGGTCGCAAAGACTAGTGCACCACCAACCGCATGTGGTCGGTTCACGCCCGAGGATTTGCCCAACCTCGACGACTCAGCGTCCCCAAAAGAACACAAACCGCCACACACGACCTGTCCAATACCCACACTGCCAAGGAGCCGCAATCCAGGCTCCAGCGACTCACCAGCATCCCTGACCCGCTGTCGTGACCCGCCGGGTACCGAGAACCTCGCTATAGGGTTCGAAAGCACCCACCAGAGGGTCACAGTCCAGGCGACGCTCTGTCGTCTGCAGAGAAAGAAGCCGATGAGCACGGCAACCGACGTCGACGCCTTGCGGCGCATGGTGGCTTCAGCCGCTACGCGTGGGGAATGGCGCTGCGCTGACCCCCGGCGCCGACTCCTCAGAGCCCATTGCGACGGAGGACGCTGCTCAGGACGCCGGTGTTCCGCGCCTCGACAGCCTCCAAGAGTCGTTCACCGTAGGCGCAGAGGCTGGCCTCCCACGGATGTCCGAACGTCCCGAACGAGAGATCCTGCGACAGGAAGATGTAGTAGTCGTCGTCAGGAAAGACGGGGACGACCCAGGAGTTGTAGTCCTCCGGCTCGCTCAGGCGGTGCGGCCAGAAGCGGTAGCAAGGGTGCGGCCAGTCCATGACGTAGAGCCACTCGTCCCGATCGACGCAAGCCTTGAAGGCTTCATGGAACAGGACGTTGACGTCGCCAGGCTCAACGGCGAGGTACCAGTGCCACTCTGAGAGAGTAGGACGTTCCCGGGCAAGATCCCACGTCACCGACGGGGAAGGCTCCAGGATGCCCCTCCGCGGATCCGGCCGGCCAGAGGGACGAAATGACGTCAACTCCTCGAAGGCACGCCAGGCCCCATCCTGATCCGAATCGGAGAGCCGGACCCATGCCGGCAAGTCTTCCGCCATCATCCCTCCAGAGGTCCGGCTGGACATTCTCACCCAACCTCGGCGCCCAGGCATCTCCCTAAGAGAGGAGACGCGCAGGACGCTCGCCCGGGTAGGGGCGTCCTAGGGTTCTCGGGTGCGCATGTATCTGTCCTCCTGGCGGACCGGACAGCATCCGGAACGGATGCTGCAACTGCTGGAGAGTCCCGCCGGGGCTCGGACGGCGGTGATCGCAAACGCCGTCGACGCCCTGCCCGGCACCGAGCGCCGAGCCGCGGTCGAGCACGAGATCCACGCTCTCACCGCCCTCGGCCTCCGACCTGTCGAAGTCGATCTGCGGACGTACTTCGACCAGGAACCAAGCCGCGTCGCTGCCGCGCTCCGAGGTTTCCCTCTCCTCTGGGTCCGCGGAGGCAACGTGTTCGTCCTCCGTCACGCTCTGGCGAAGAGTGGCGCCGACCGCGCCATAACCGAGCTCCTGCAACAGGACGCTGTCGTCTATGCGGGTTACAGCGCCGGCGCCTGCGTCCTGGCCCCAGACCTACACGGGCTGGAGCGATGCGACAGTCCCCAGGCTGTGCACAGCGCCTATGGCGCACCGGCCCGCTTCGACGGCCTGGCCGTCCTCGACTACGTCGTGGTGCCGCACATCGACTCCCCCGGACATCCCGAGACCGAGATCCTAGGAGCTGTCGCTGACCACTACCGCTCCCAGGGCATCGCCCACCACACGCTGCGCGATGGCGAGGCCATCGTGATCGACTCCCCCACTGGCGACTGACCAATCCCTGCGGACATAGGCAGCTCAGCCGTCGAGGATGCCGTTCAACTCGGTGAGGATGTCCTGCCAACTCGGCATGCGCGCATGTGAAGGGGCGGCCGGGGCGAAAAGGATGTGGGCGCCCATCGAGCGGAGGGCGTCCAGGTTCCGCCCGAAGGCCACGTGGGTGGCCAGTTCCGCCTTGACCTGCGGGACCGCGAGTATCGGCACGCCCATGCCGAGGTGCTCGCACAGCATGCCGACCGCGACCGTGTCCGTGATGCCGAGCGCCCATTTGTTGATCGTGTTGAACGTGGCCGGAGCCACCACGATCGCGTCCGCGGGAGGCAGCCCGTTCGACGTCTCGTGCGGCTGCCGGAAGTCGGTCCGCACCGGCCCGCCGGTCAGGGCCGCGAGCCGGTCCATGTCCAGGAACTTGGCCCCCATGGGGGTCGCGATCACCCGGACATGCCAGCCCGCGCCTTGGGCCAGCCGCACGAAAGCCTCCAGATCGGACGCCGCACCAGCCCCGCACACGACCACGTAGAGCACCTTCGCCGAGGTCATCGACCTGCCTCCCCCCTGCGCGTGTTCTCTGCGGACCAGCAATGAGCATGGCATCCGTCCTGACCCGCTCGGAATCGGCCCCGAGCACAGCCCGCAGGTAGATCAGCAACAGATCACGCGCGAATGCCGCCGCTGGCGCCGTTAACGATCAGGCTTGAGATGCCGCCCGCGAAGCACAACAGCCCGAGGCAGAAAGCCGCGATACCTGCCCTGCGGGCAAGCTGCCGGCCAGTGACGGGGCTCATAAGGGAGTCTCCTTTGCACGCGCTCTGAAACGCTTTCTCTTGCGACCGTCCGAGCGCGCGCTTTTGTGACAACGCAGCGGCAAGGGTCGTCCTTGCGAGGCCTCGCCGCTCAGGGCCGAGCAGCGCGTCCAGACCGAGCGACAGCCGACACGGAATTGCCGCAACCACCCCGCCGGAACGAAAGGCTCGGCTAAAGCTCGACGGACGTCGGCTCTGCTCGAGAATGTGCGCGGGCCCGAAAAAACCAGTGCGCGGCGACCAAAGGGACAACGCCGACGGGATACCAGGCGACATCAACCGGGTCGAACCGGCCTCCTAGCAGCTGGCGCACGATCCAGCCGCGTTGGGAAAGCGCCTCCGGTACAGGCGTGAGCTGTGCGAACTCGATGAGCCAGCAATAGGCGATCGCAGCAGCGCCGGCAGCCAGTGGGGAGATCGACGGCCTTATGAAGATCACTATCGTGTAGACGATGGCGGCGGACAGCGCGGCGCCTGAGTACTGCTCGACGGGCCCGTCCAGCGCGGCCCGGATCGCGTAGGCCGCGCCCGCGCAACCGACCGCCGTGACCACCATCAGCGGCCGGATCCACCGCGCTGCGAGCGACATCGCGCGATCATACTGACTGAGCGGACTGGAAGGACCTGGACCCGGGCGGCCGCGCGGTCAGCGTCTGCGCTCTATGAAAGGGGCGCCGGCGAGGGAACTAGGCAGGCCGGTCGACCAGATCGAGCGCGTTCCCGGTACTCGGGCCAGGTCACGGATCCAGACGGCGGTGCCAGGGCGTCCCGCGCCGCTTTCGGTGGTCCAGCTACCGCCGCTGTAGTGCAGGTAGCTCTTGTCGTCGTCGACCGTGCTCACCGAAACCCAGGCGCCCTGGTCACCATCGCTGGCGAGCGTGGGGAAGTGATAGGCGAACGGGGACGCGGGGATCGTCGTCGACGTCCAGCTCTCGCCGTCCCAGTGCATGAGCTCGGGAGCCGCATAGCTGGTGCTGGCACGGTAGGCCCAGACGCTCGTGGCCGAGACGGGTGCGATCTTCGCGATGTAGGTCTGCTCCTTGGACGGGTACCGAATCGTGCTCCACTTGGTGCCGTTCCAATGCAGCATGGCCTCAGTCGGACCGGCCCCCGGGATGTCGCAGGTGCAGGCGATCCAGATGTCCTTCGCCGACCGGACGGCGACGGTGGAGGCACTGACCATCGGCACCGGAGTCTTCTGGCGCACCCATCGTCCGTTCTGGAAACGCAAGGCGACAGCCTTCTTCGCCTGCGAGTCGTATCCGACCGACCAGGCCGGTCCGCCGGGCGCCGCCGAGACGATCTGCAGATACGTGGGCAGGGGTGACGGCATGGTGGGCCGGACCCCGGCCGGGTAACCGACCCTGCGCCAAGCGGTGCCGTTCCAATGCAGTGCCGGCGAGCCGCTCTCGTTCAGGTAGATGCCCCAGGCGTTCCGCGGTCCGGCGGCGGCGAGGTCGACGACCTGGCCCGTGCCCGGCGGCAGCTCCTGGCGCTGCCACTGCCGACCATTCCAGGCGAGCATGACGGGTTTTCCACTCGACGACGCGTCCTCGATCCCGGCCGCCCACGCGGCCCGCGGCCCGGCCGCCGCTATCTCGGTCACCACCCCGAGACCGTCGAGAGTCGGAGTGGGCACCTTCTCCCATTCCGGGGCCGCCGCGGTGGCGGCGGATGGCATGAGCAGCAGGCCGGAGAAGGCGGTCCAAGCGGTGACGCGAAGAACTCGATGTCCAGCCATGCAGACTCCCGGGGTGGTCCGGCGGCAGACCCCCCAAGATCTCGCCGCCGTCTACTGGCAAGCTTTGAGACCTACCTATCCCAAGATCACCTAAGCCAAACAGACATGTTCGTTCATATGACCGATGCAGGCCACCCGCTTGACCGCGCGATCCTCCAACGGAGGAGTACCAGCCCAGGAGAAGCTCAGGGTGATGGCAGTGCAGCCCGGGCACGCCACTAGGACGGGGTGCGGGGATCCTCCAGCCAGGAAATTGTCCGATCGGCAGCAGTTTCAAATGCTTGGCCCACTGAAATGCCGTTTTCGACGACCAGGGCGAGAGTCCCGGGTGCCTGTGTTCAGGAAACTCAGCGTGATGGAGGGCCAGTGTGGCCGACGAGTTACCAGGGCACCACGCCGGCGTCTTCGAAGAAGGAGCCGGTCGGGCCGTTTTCAGGCAGGGTGGCCAGGTGGATGGCTATGGCGGCGCCTTGTTGGGCGGTGCGGATGCCGCGGAAGCCGTTGAGATCGGTCGCGCAGTAGCCGGGGCAGGCGGCGTTGATCAGGATGTTGGTGTCGTGCAGCTCCTTGGCGTACTGGAGGGTCACGGCGTTGAGGAAGGTCTTGGAGGGCGCGTAGGCGGCGGAGATCGGGCCTACGGCCTCCACGTCGGACTGAGAACTCTGGCGGGTGAGAGACCCGACGCTGCTGGACATGTTCACGATTCGCGGTGCGGCGGACCGCCTGAGCAGCGGCAGCATGGCGTTGGTGACGCGGATGACGCCGATCACGTTGGTCTCCACGACCGTTCGCATGGTCGCGGGGTCGACGGTCGTGGGCGTCTGTGGCATCCCACCGGTCACCCCGGCATTGTTGACCAGCACGTCGAGCCTTCCGAAACGCTCGGAGAGCAGGGAGGCCGCGGCGGTGACGCTCTCGTCGGAGGTCACGTCGAGAGGTACCGCGAACGCGTCGACCCCCTCGGCGCGGAGTTTTCCGACGGCCGCCGAGAGCCGCTCCGGGGACCTGGCCGCCACGCCGACGGTGTGGCCAAGAGCGCCGAGCCCGACGGCGATCTCGTAGCCGATTCCCTTGTTGGCACCGGTGATCAGTGTGATCGTCTGTTCGCTCATACCCGAAATCCTGGCCGTACGGCCGGGAGCACTCCAACACCGCTTGGGTAGCGTTCGATACCTCGCGGGTATTGATCCCCCGGTACGGTGAGAGCATGGAGACGCGAGAGTTGCGGTACTTCGTCGCCGTCGCCGAGGAACTCCATTTCGGCCGCGCCGCCGAGCGCCTCGGGATCGCCCAGCCGCCCCTCTCGCGGGCGATCAAGCAGCTGGAACGCCGCCTGGGCGTTCGGCTTCTCGAACGCACCAGCCGTACCGTCGGACTCACCGAGGCCGGAAAGGTTCTGCTCAGAGAGGGCCGGGCTGCCCTCGACGCGGTCGACGCCGCCGGCCGCCGCACCCGCCGCGCCGCCGCCACGGAGCCGAAACTGGTGCTCGTCACCAAGGCCGGGGCGTCGGGTGAGCTGCTGCCGAAACTCCTGGACGCCTACGCCGCCGAGCCCGGCGCGGTCGCCGTCGAGGTCCTGCTGTGCGGGATCGGAGAGCAGGAGCGGCTGCTCCGCGACGGCCGGGCCGACGTCGGCCTGCTGCACAGGCCGTTCGACTCGACGACCGGCCTGGACACCGAGGAGCTGAGCACCGAGGGCCAGATCCTGGTTCTGCCGAAAGACCATCCCCTCGAAGGCCGTACGGACCTGCGCATGGCCGACATCGCCGACCTCCCGCTGCCACGCTGGCCGCACTTCGACGGCGGCTACCCCGACGGCCCGGGACCCGAGGTGCACGACCACGCCCAGCTCCTGCAGCTGATCGCGCTGGGCAGGGCGGTGGCCCTACTGCCGGAGACCGCCCGGAGCCATCTCCGCCGCGACCTGGCCTTCGTGCCGATCCTGGACGCGCCGACCGTCACCACCGTGATCGCCTGGCCGCCGCACAGCCGGTCCCTGGCCCTCGCCGGACTGATCCAGACGGCCACCCGCCTCTAGAGCGCAGGCGGCGGCAACCGTTCGACAATGCCACCGTGCGCCCTACGCCCCGGCCTGGCGGAGAAGCCGCTATCGGCATGGAGCTCTAGATGAGGGTGCGCACCACCGCGAGCATCGCAATACACCGGTAGCCGTTCGGATTCTTGCGCAGGTACTGCTGGTGGTACCCGTCTCTGCACATGGTCGCCGTCTTAGGCGGCCGGACTCCGCAGTTTGACGACGAGTTCGACACCGAGAGCTCGGGCCAGGCGTTCGAGGACCGCCAGTGTCGGGACGGTGCCGCCGGCTTCGAACCGGGCCACGGCCGACTGGGTCATCTCCGCCCCCCTGGCCAGTTCGCTCTGACTCCAGCCACGCTCCTCACGAAGTGCCCGAACACTCCGCCCCAGTTCATAGGCCAAGCGAGCAACGTCGTACGCCTCGGCAGCACCAGGTTCGGACATGCGGCGCTCGCGCAGCGCACTCCAGTCCGCCCGATCACCCATCGACCTCACCTTCCTCAGCCTCCGCCGAGTGCGCCTCGGCCACGCACAGCCGCAGCGCCCTTCGAGCGCGCTCCACCTCTCGATCTTCTCGCATGCGCGTCTTGTGGAACACCGTGAGCAGAACGATTCGTCTGCCAGAAGCGATCCAGTAGGTCACACGTACGGCCTGGGCGTCGAGGTGGAAACGCAACTCCCTCAACTTGCCATCAAGCTGTCGCGTGTACGGCTCCCCAAGCGGCCTCCCTCATCAGCGAGCAAGTCGATGTAGAACGCCGCCGTAGCGAAATGCCCGGTCGGTAGACCTTCCAACCACTCCCGCACCTCCGGCTCAAGCTCCACAGTACCCCAGGCCATAGCATCGATGCTATGGCCTGGGAGGCGGCGAATCTGGACTTTGCAGAAGCTGGAGCGACCAGCGCTACTCGGCGGGGGCTACGCCGACCGGGCGGGAGAGGCCCGTGCCGCCGGTCCCGCAGTAGCCGGCCGGCCACGTCGAGGATCTCGTGGGGGGGTCAGGCTGCTGGTCCCGCTCGTCAGGACCGTTGTTCCTTTTGGTTAATTACCTGCTGATATGTTGCCTCGGTGAAGCGGGGAGTGGTGTGCGGGGTCGCAGCGTACGTGCTGTGGGGGCTGTTCCCGCTCTACTGGCCGCTGCTGAAGCCGGCGGGGGCCGGCGAGATCCTCGCGCACCGGATCATGTGGTCGCTGGTCGCGGTGGTCGCGGTGCTGGCCGTGCGGCGGAGCCGGGGGTGGCTGCGGACGCTGGGATGGCGGCGGGGCGTGCTGCTGACGCTGGCGGCGCTGGTGATCAGCGTCAACTGGGGGACGTACATCTACGCCGTCAACACCGGGCACACGATCGAGTCCGCGCTCGGGTACTTCATCAACCCGCTGATCAGCGTGCTGTTCGGCGTGGTGATCTTCCGGGAGCGGCTGCGGCCGTGGCAGTGGGCGGCGGTCGGGATGGGGATGGCCGCGGTGGTCGCGCTGACCGTCGACTACGGGCGGCCGCCCTGGATCGCGCTGGTGCTGGCGTCCGCATTCGCGGTGTACGGGCTGCTGAAGAAGTTCGCCGACATGCCCTCGGCGGAGAGCCTGGCGGTCGAGACGGCGGTGACGTTCCTGCCGGCGCTGGGGTTCGTGCTGCTGCTGGAGGGACGGGGCGAGGCGACCTTCGGGCATCACGGGGCGGGGCACGCGGTGCTGCTGGCCGGGGCCGGGATCGTGACGGCCGTGCCGTTGATGCTCTTCAACGCGGCGGCCGTCAGGCTGCCGCTGAGCGTCATCGGGATGCTGCAGTACCTGGCGCCGGTGCTGCAGTTCGCCATCGGGCTTTTCGTGCAGCACGAGGAGATGCCGCCGAGCCGGTGGGCGGGGTTCCTGCTGGTCTGGCTCGCCCTGGTGACGCTCACGTGGGACGGGGTGGCCGCCGGACGAAGGGAAGCGGTGCCCCAAACCGGGCCAAGGGGCTAAAGTGCCGGACGTCACACCCCCGAGCGAGGGAGTCGTCGTTGCGTCTGCTCAGCGTCACCGTGTTGGGAACAGCGCTCGTCGCGGCGGGCATGCTGGCTCCGGCGACGGGGCGGGCGACGGCGCATGGGGACGGTCCGGTCTCGGTGGAGCCCGCCGCCGCGCGGCCCGGTGAGCGGATCCGGCTTTCGGTGCCGGGATGCAGGGGCACGGTGGCCGCCACTTCCGAAGCGTTCGCCGCGCGGGCCGTGGACCACTCGACCGTCGTGAGGCGCGACGCGGCGCCCGGCAGCTACCCCGTCGTGGTCCGCTGCGGATCACGCAGAGTGACCGGCAAGGTCAGAGTGGCGGGGCGAGTGGCGTGGCCCGATCTGGTCCCGATCGACCACGGGGCAAAGTAATTCGGTATAAACCGGAAGAGGGCTCCATTTAGCGGGCGTCACTCTCCGTGTTCTCACGCGCCGGCGAAAGTGCTTTTCGCGGGCCTCTTCGGCGTGCTTGTAAGGCCGACTCGGACAATGAGACAACACAGCGGGCAAGTGATAAGGGTCACGTCGGAAAGGTTGAGATTTCTACCGGGCGAAGCCTTGCCGTTGTTAATTGATCATGTGATACTCCCACAGAAAGCTACATAACACCGCAACCTTCCCACAAAGCCCGAATCACTCATTCACGGCATCCCACCGCGAGGGGCGCCGTGCGTTCCGGGCGCTCCCATGCCCCCGGAACGGCCAACCGCGAGCACTGGTACTCCAACTCAACATCGAGGGGCAGTCGGTAAATGTCCGTTGACGTCGGCGCCGTCCCAGTCCAGAAGGCGAAGAACTTCCCCCTTTACCGCACGGTCGCCGGCTTCGTCCGCGATCCACTTCGCCAGCTGGAGCGGATCAGCACGGAGGGGGACGGCCGGCTCATCCGGCTCGACCTCGGTGCGTCCCACCCCTACCTGGTCACCCATCCCGACCACATCCAGCAGGTCCTGCGGCGCGAGTCGGAGATCTTCCAGCGGGACGGGGTGTTCTGGAGGCCGCTGCGCGAGCTGATGGGCGACAGCATCCTGTCCGAGGGCGCCGAGTGGGAGCACAGCAAGCGGGTGCTGCAGCCGGTCTTCACCACCCGCAACGTCAACCGGCTCACCGGGCTGATGGCGGATGCGATCAACGACGCCGTCGGCAAGCTGGAGGAGCCCGCCCGCGCGGGACGGCCGATCGACGTGCTGCCGGAGATGAGCCGGATCGTCAACGAGACCGTGATCAAGGTCCTGTTCGGCGACAAGATCTCCCCGGTCGAGGCCAACCAGCTGATCCCGACGTTCGACCAGATCGCGACGTCGATCTCGGTCCGCTTCCTGCTGCCGTTCCTGCCGCGCGTGCTCCCGATGCCGGGCGACCGGGCGTTCAAGGACGCCGTGCAGGTGATGGACGAGGTCCTGTTCGAGCTGGTGGCGCGCTACCGGGACGATCCGGGCGACGGCAGCGACATCTTCACCGCGCTCTGCCAGGCCCGGACCGAGGACGGCGCCCCACCGGACGACAAGTGGATCCGCGACAACCTGCTCGCGATGTTCGCGACCAGCACCGAGACCACGACGCTGGCGCTGACCTGGCTGTGGCCGCTGCTGCACGACCACCCGGTAGTCCTGGACCGGCTGGTCGAGGAGATCGAGGGAGTGGTGGGCGCCGAGCCCGTCCGCCCGGACCATCTTCCGAGGCTGCCGTACGTGTCGCAGGTCGTCCAGGAGCTGCTGCGCCTGTACCCGGTGGGCTGGATGTTCCCGCGCATGGCGACCGCGCCGACGATCCTCGGCGGCGTGCACATCGAGCCGGGCGACCCGGTGCTCATCAGCCCGTTCCTCACGCACCGGCTGGCGTCGGTGTGGGAGCGCCCGCTGGAGTTCGACCCGGAGCGGTTCACGCCGGAGAACTCGCGCAGGCGGCACCGCTACGCCTACTTCCCCTTCGGCGGGGGCCCGCACCAGTGCATCGGCCGGCACGTGTTCGACGTCGAGGCGCGGATGATCCTGACGAGCATCCTGAGCCGGTTCCGCCCGGCCCTGTCCGACGCGATCCCCGCCATGCCGCGCATCGGCGCGACGCTGCGGCCGCGGGAGTCGATGGAGATGACGCTGACCCCGGTCGGGCGGAACGCGTGACGGCGGCGGAAAAGGCGCCTCCGCGTCCCGGCGGCCCCGCGGCGCCCGACGCCCTGCAGGGCGCGCGGCACGACGGCGCCGTCATGGCGCAGGCCGTGAAGTGCGCCCGCGACCTGGCGAAATGCGCGGAGACCTATCCGGACCTGTTCGACGTCAAGCCGATCGACGAGACCCTGTTCAACGCCGTCGCCTGCGCGAACGCGTTCGGGTCGCCGTGGCTCACCGCGTCCGGGATCCGGATGGCGGCGCGCACCTCGCTGTGGATCTTCGGCCTGGACTGGCTGGTGGACCATGTCGCGACGTCCCGGGACGAGGTGGACGACATCAACCAGCGCTGCCTCGACGTCGCGGAGGGGGCGCCGCCGACGCCGGGCGACGGGCTCACCCGGTTCCTCGCCGACATCCGGGACGAGGCGGCCGGGGCGCCCGCCTTCGCGGCGCTGCGCGACGACTGGCTGGCGCAGCTCGCGCGGCTGCTGCACGCCGGGGCCCGCGAGCTGACGTGGAAGTCGGTCGACGTGGCCTCGTGGCCGACGTTCGACGAGTACCTGGACAACGCCGACAACTACGGCTCGGCCTGGGTCAACATCTCGCACTGGATCGTGCACGCCGACCAGGGCGTCCTCGACCACATCGGCGAGCTGCAGGCCGCGAGCCGGGACGTCCAGCAGGTGCTGCGGCTGCTCAACGACCTCGCCACCTACGAGCGGGACGTCACCTGGGGCGACCTGAACGCGCAGATGCTGGGGGTGGAACGTGCCCAGATCACCGCGCGGATCGACGAGATCGTGGCCCGCTGCCGCGAGCGCGTGGGGCCGCTGCGGGACGACTGCCCCGAGGCGGTGGCCTACCTCGAACGGCAGATCGGCTTCAGTACGGGCTTCTACGGGCTGAGCGACTACTGGGGGTCGCTGTGACCGTCGAGGAGGCGGGCCCGGAGACGGCCGAGGCCGCCGATCCCGACCCCGACGATCTTTACGCGGCCGCCGCCGCGCTGGTGGACGATCTCGTCCGCCACCCGTGGGGGCGGTCGTCCCCGTCGGTCTACGAGACCGGGCGGCTGGTGGGCCTCGCCCCCTGGCTGACCGGCCATGCCGCAAGGATCCGGTTCCTTCTCGACACGCAGCGGCCCGACGGCGGCTGGGGGCCGCCCGACCCGGGCTACGCGCTCGTCCCGAGCCTGAGCGCGACCGAGGCGCTGCTCTCCGTGCTCGCCCCGGAGGGCGGGCGCTGGCCCGCCGACGTCTCCGTCGCCGAGGTGGTCCGCGGCGCCGGACGCGCCCTGCGGTCCCTCGCGCGGCGGCTCGCCGGCGCCGCCGCGGCCGACTTCCCGGACATGCCGGCCATCGAGCACATCACCCCGGCCCTCATCGAGGCGATCAACGGGCACCTCGACCGGCTCCGCGACGACCCGGCCCTCGCCGCCTGGTGGACGGGCGGGCGGCTGGCCCCGCCCGCCGGGATGGACGGGGCGTTCGTCGCCGCCGCCAAGGCCCACCTGGAGAACGGCGGCGCCGTGCCGCTGAAGGTCCAGCACGCCCTGGAGGTCGCGGGGGCGTCGGCGCGGCGGGCCGGTTCGGTCCGTCCCGTGCCGCTGCCGGACCCGGCGCGTGCCGTCCGCGAAGTCGCGGCGGCGGGCGAGCGGCGGCGGTTCGCGACCGTCGGCGCCTCCACCGCGGCCACCGCCGCGTGGCTCGGCGGTCCCGACGGCGACGGCCCTGGCGACGAGGCCGCGCGGCGCTATCTGGAGGCCGCCGCCGAGCAGCACGGCGGTCCCGTTTCCGTCGCCGTCCCGGTGACCAACTTCGAGCGCGGGTGGGTGCTGGGCTGGCTGGCCCGCACCGGGCTCACGCCGGCCGCCCCGCCGGAGTTGATCGCCCAGATGCGGGCGTCGCTCGGCGAGGACGGCGCGCCGGGCGGCACCGGCCTGCCCCCGGACGCCGACACCAGTTCCGGGGTGCTGTACGCGTTGTCGCTTCTCGGTGAACCGCACCCGCCCGACCTGCTGTGGAAGTACGAAACGAGCACGCATTTCTGTAGCTGGCCCGGAGAGAACGGACGGTCCGTCACGACGAACGCGCACGTGCTTGAGGCGTTCGGCCATTACCTGGAGTGCGGCGGCGCCGGACCGGCCGGCCGTTACGCGGCGAGCGCGCGAAAAGCGGCGTCCTGGCTCGTCGGCGAGCAGTTGTCCGACGGCCGCTGGCAGGACAGGTGGCACGCTTCGCCGCTCTACGCGACCGCTTGCGCCGCTCTGGCGCTGGCCGAGTTCGGCGGCCCGGAATCGGCGGACGCGGTGAATCGGTCCGTCGCGTGGGTGCTGGGCGAGCAGCGCCCGGACGGCTCCTGGGGGCGCTGGTGCGGGACCGCCGAGGAGACGGCCTACGCCGTGCACATCCTGACGCTGGCCCGCCCGTCCGGCGGCGCCGCGCCCGACCCGGCGGTGCGGGAGGCGGCGGAGCGAGCGGTCCGGCGGGGCTGCGCCTACCTCAGGGCGGCCCTGCGGACCACTGCGGGGAGCCTGACCGGCGGTCCGGGCGACGTTGACTCCGGCAAGCCGCCTCTCTGGCACGATAAAGACCTATATCGCCCAACGAGCATCGTGCGGGCAGCGGTCCTGGGCGCCCTTCGTGTGGCACATCGTGACACGAGTGTTTCAGTGCGGTGAATTTCACCACCCTGTCCGAGGGTGACCTGGTTGTACGCCTGAGCCGGAAACCATTCACCTTGAGTGGGTTTGGTGGCGTTGGTAAGGTTCACCGGTGCCTTGCCGATCATCCGGCATAGCGCTACCCGCTCTCACCGCCACCAGTGTCTCGCAGCCGGGCCCAAGACCTCGCATTGCAGGCACCTTGACAATTGTTGGGGCGATCATAATGCGTTTCCGCAACTCACGGCTGCGGACCAAGATTGCGGCCCTGCTGGTCTCGCTGACCGCGCTGTGGGCCTTCGCCGCCTGGGTGACGTTGCGCGAGGGCGTGAACCTGCTCTTCGTGAGCACGCTGGACAGCGTCGTGGCCCCGAGCGACCCGCTGCTCGTCGAGCTCCAGCAGGAGCGCCGCCTCACCGTGACCATGCTCGCGTCCGGCCAGCGGCGGCCCGACCTGCTCGCCGCCCAGCGCGCCCGCACCGACAAGGAGCGGGCCATCGTCGTCGAGAAGGCCCGCAGCGGCTCGGTCCGCCGCGCCGCCGACGACGAGATGGACCAGCGGCTCGACGCGATGGTCCGGCTGCTCGGCCGGCTCGACGGCGACCGCCGCTCGATCGACGCCGGCGCCTTCGACCGCCGGCACATCATCGACGCCTACTCCGACACCATCGAGTCGATCTTCCACATGTACGACGGGACGACGACGCTCGACGACAAGGGGTTCACCTCCGACCTGCGCGCGGAGATCGCCGTCAACCGGTCCTGGGAGCTGCTGTCCCAGGAGGACGCGCTGGTCGCCGGCGTCCTCGCGTCCGGCCGGATCACCCCGGTCGACCAGATCGACATCGCCAAGGCCGTCGGCGCCCGGCGCCTCAACTACGAGCGCGCCCTGGTCGACCTCGAGGGCGCGGACCGGCAGGCCTGGGACGAGCTGAACGCCAACAAGCGCCTCACCACCGTCAGCGCCCTGGAGGACATGCTCCTCCAGCGGACGAAGGCGCAGCACCCCCGCATGACCGCCGAGCAGTGGCGCAACGCGACCGAGCCCGCGCTCGCCCAGATGCGCAAGTCCATCCAGGACGCCGGCGACCGGCTGGTGGAGCGCGCCACTCCCATCGCCGCCTGGGTCGTCATCCGGCTGCTGCTCGCCGGTGGCCTCGGCCTCCTCGCGGTCATCGCGTCCATCGTCGTGTCGATCACCACGGCGCGCGCGCTCGTCCGGCAGCTGGAACGGCTGCGCGGCGCCGCGTGGGAACTGGCCGAGCAGCGGCTGCCCGGCGTCGTCGAGCGGCTCGGGCACGGCGAGAAGGTGGACGTCGAGCTCGAGGCGCCGCCGCTGCGGTTCGGCACCGACGAGATCGGGCAGGTGGGCCGCGCGTTCAACGCCGTCCAGGAGACCGCGATCCGTACCGCCGTCGAGCAGGCGGAACTGCGCCGCGGCATCCGGGACGTCCTGCTGAGCCTGGCCCGCCGCACCCAGACGCTGGTGCACCGGCAGCTCACCATGCTGGACGCGATGGAGCGCCGCCGCGACATCGAGACCAAGGAGCTGGAGGAGCTGTTCCGGCTCGACCACCTCGCGACCCGCATGCGGCGCAACGCCGAGAACCTCATCGTGCTGTCCGGCGCCCTCCCGGCCCGCGGCTGGCGCAACGCCGTCCCGATGGTGGACGTCGTCCGCGCCGCCGTCGGCGAGGTCGAGGACTACACCCGCGTCACCGTCCTGCCGTTCGGCCCGGTCGAGCTGGCCGGACGCTCGGTCGGCGACGTCACCCACCTGCTCGCCGAGCTGATCGAGAATGCCGTGTCGTTCTCCCCGCCCGACACCATCGTGCAGGTCGGCGGGCACCTGGTCGCCAGCGGCTTCGCCATCGACATCGAGGACCGCGGGCTCGGCATGACCGACGAGAAGCTCGCCGAGATCAACGCGCGGATCGCCGACCCGCCCGACTTCAACCTGCAGAGCTCGGTCCAGCTCGGCCTGTTCGTGGTCAGCAAGCTCGCCGAGCGCTACAACCTGCAGGTCTCGCTGAAGCGGTCCGCCTACGGCGGCACCACGGCCGTCGTCGTCATCCCCCGGGACCTGATCGTCGAGCAGGGCCCGGCGCAGGTCCCGGCCGGCACCACCACCACGAACGGCCTGGAGGTGCGGCGCCCCGCCGCGGCGCTCGCCGCGTCCGGCGTCCGCTCCGCGTCCCCCACGACGACGCTCCCCCCGGCGGGCACCGGCCCGCAGCACCCCGCACCCGCCCTCGTGGCGGTCCCCCCGCCGGCCGCGGACCCGCTGCCCGTGCGGCCCCCCGGCGGCGCCCCCGCACCGGAGCCCGAGGCCCCCACGCCCGCGCGGCACGACGACCCCGCGGACGGCGCACGTCCCGACCCCATCGAGCCGGAGGACCTGCCACCCGTGCCCGACATCTCCACAACACCGTCCGGTCTTCCCGTCCGTGTGCCGCAGGCGAACCTGGCCGAACCCCTGCGCACCGACGAGCCCGCCGTCGCCGACGAGCAGGACGAGCAGGAGGACCCGGGCCGCTCCCCCGAGGAGATTCAGCGGATCATGGGTTCCTACCAGCGCGGCACCCAGCGGGGCCGCGTCGACGCGGCGGAAGCCCTCGGCACCAACGCAGCGGAAGGCGAGGCAGATCAGTGACGCAGAAGACCGGTTCCTCCTCCGATCTGGGCTGGCTGCTGGACGACCTCGTCCACCGCCTGCCGCACGCCCGCAGCGCGGTCGTGCTGTCGGCGGACGGCCTGCTCATGGCGTCGTCCGAGGGCATGACGCAGGACGACGGCGAGCACCTCGCCGCCGTCGCCGCCGGAATCCAGAGCCTCGCCAAGGGCGCCGGGACCCGCTTCGGCGGCGGCCCGGTCCGGCAGACGATCGTCGAGATGGCGTCGGCGTTCCTGCTGGTCACGGTCGCCGGGAAGGGCGCGTGCCTCGCCGTCCTCGCCACCGAGGAGGTCGACGTCGGCCTCACCGCATACGAGATGGCGATGCTCGTCACCGCCATGGGCCACCACCTCACCTCCCCGTCGCGTTCGGAATCCGCGCAGGAGGGGCGCCCGGCATGATGCCCCCCGAGGATCCCGCCCAGGAGCCCTGGGCGGACGAGGCCGCGACGCGCCCGCCGGTCGACGACCGGTTCCTGGACGAGCACGCCGGTCCGATGGTGCGGCCCTACGTGATGACCAGCGGCCGGATCGAGCCGACCCGCGGCAAGTTCGACCTCATCACCCTGGTGGTGGCGGTCGGACCGGAGCCGGAGGGCGCGATCGGCCTCGGACCCGAGCACCTGTCCATCATCCGGCTGTGCCAGGCGGTGATGTCGGTGGCCGAGATCACCGGCCATCTCGATCTGCCCGTGGCGACCGTCCGGGTGATGCTCGGCGACCTGCTCGACAAGGGATTCGTCTCCCTTCAGGAGCCCGAACCGGAGGCGGACATGCACGACATCAGGCTCTACAAGGCGGTGATCGATGGTCTCCGGGCCCTCTAGGCGCGGCGTGCGCGCCCGCCGGCTCCCCACCGCGGTCAAGATCGTGATCGCGGGCGGTTTCGGGGTCGGCAAGACCACGATGGTGGGCACGGTCTCGGAGACCAGCCCCCTGCGCACCGAGGAGTTGCTCACCGACGAGAGCGTGGGCGTCGACGACATCTCCGGGGTGGAGCGCAAGACGACCACAACGGTCGCGATGGACTTCGGCCGCATCACGATGCGCGACGAGTACGTCCTCTACCTGTTCGGCACCCCCGGCCAGGAGCGCTTCTGGTTCATGTGGGACGAGGTCTCGCTCGGCGCGCTCGGCGCCGTCGTCCTCGCCGACACCCGCCGCCTGTCGGACTGCTTCCCGTCCGTCGACTACTTCGAGCGCCGCGGCACCCCGTTCATCGTCGCCGTGAACTGCTTCGAGGGCGCCCAGCGCTACGACCTCGCGGAGATCCAGATGGCCCTCAACCTGGGCCCGAAGGTTCCCGTCATGCTCTGCGACGCCCGCAGCCTCGGCTCCTGCAAGGAGGTCCTCATCGACCTCGT
The DNA here is from genome assembly GCF_040492065.1 of Actinomadura sp. NPDC000929. NCBI lineage: Bacteria > Bacillati > Actinomycetota > Actinomycetes > Streptosporangiales > Thermomonosporaceae > Actinomadura > Actinomadura sp. NPDC000929. The sequence goes on from NZ_JBEUPA010000006.1 coordinate 112,175, forward strand.
CCTGCACGCCATGAAGACCCGCGGCCTCACGGAGGAGCCCGAACCCCAGAACGCCTAGCCGCGGACGCCCGCCGCGACGGTCCCGGCGAAGGCGCGGAGCCGCGCGGTGGCGCGGTCCCGATGCCAGACGAGCGCGAGCGCCGAATCGGGCAGGCCGGTGAGCGGGACGAAGACGACGTCGCCCCGCACGTGGCGGCGGGCGGTCGGGACGCACAGCGGCATCGCGCCGCGCCCGGCGGCGACCATCGCGAGGGCCTCCTGGATCGTGCTGACGGCCGGTCCGGACGGGATCGCGGCGCCGCCGGGCGTCAGCGGCGGGGACTGCGCGTCGCGCCAGTAGCGCGGCGCCGGGCCGGCGATCCTGACGAGCGGGTGCCCGGCCAGGTCCTCGGCGCGGACCGACGGGCGGTCCGCGAGCGGGTGGCGAGCCGGGACGGCCAGGCGCAGCGGCGCCTCGGAGAAGACCGGGCCGACGGCGAGGCCGGGCTCACGCACCGGGGTCAGGACGATCGCGGCGTCCACATCGCCGCCCAGCACCGGCCCGAACGGGTCGGCCAGCGGCATCTCGACCGTCCGCACCTCGCAGCCGGGGTGGCCGCTCTGGAACGCGCGGACCAGACCCGCCAGCTCCTCGTCCAGGGACCCGAGGAAGCCGATCCGCAGCACCCCGCCGACACCGCGCGCCCTGCTCCTGGCCCCTTCGACGGCGTCGAGGAGGGCCGCGTAGGCGGGCCGCAGATCGTCCCGGAAGGCGGCTCCGAGCGGGGTCAGCCGGACGCGGCGGCTGGTGCGCTCCACCAGCCGGGCCCCGACCCGCAGTTCGAGGGCGCGCACCAGCTGGCTGACACGGCTCTGGGAGAGGTAGAGGCGCTCCGCGGTCCGGCCGAAATGCAGCTCCTCGCTGAGGACGAGGAAGCACTCCAGCTCCCGGGTCTCCAGTTCCGGCACGCGACGCCCCCGATCGATGAGTCTGGCTCATACAAGGATGCGATCTTCACCGTTGTTCCCCCATCGGCCCGCCCGCCAGGGTCGGGGGCATGACGGTTCCCTCCTCTCCCCCGCCGCGCCGGGGGTGGCCGGCGGTGCTCGCGGTCGCCGCGGCCACGTTCCTCGTCGTCACCAGCGAGATGCTGCCGGTCGGCCTGCTGACCTCGATCGGCCCGGACCTCGGCGTGTCCGCGGGCACGGCCGGGCTGGCGATGACCGTGCCCGGCCTCGTCGCGGCGCTGTCCGCCCCCGCGCTCTCCGCGGCGACCGCCCGGCTGGACCGGCGGGCGGTGCTGGCCGTGCTGGCGGGCCTGCTGGCCGCGGCCGACCTCGGCTCGGCGGCCGCCCCCGGGCTGCCCGCGCTGCTGGCGTCGCGGGTCCTGGTCGGCGTGGCGATCGGCGGCGTGTGGGCGATCGCCGGCGGGCTGGCGGCACGGCTGGTGCCGGAGCGCTCCGCCGGCGCCGCCACTTCGGTGATCTTCGGCGGAGTGGCGGTGGCGTCGGTGGCGGGGGTTCCGGCCGGCACGCTGATCGGCGACCTCGCGGGCTGGCGGGCGGCGTTCGCCGCGGCCGGAGCGCTGTCGCTGGTCGCCTGCGCCGCGCTCGCCGCGCTGCTGCCGCCGCTGCCCGGAACCGGCGCGGCGGGTCTGGCCGCCATGCCGCAGGTGCTTCGCGCGCCCCGCGCGCAGGCCGGACTCCTGGTGACGTTCCTCCTGGTCACCGGGCACTTCGCGGCGTACACCTACGTGCGTCCCGTGCTGGAGCGGGTGTCCGGCGTGAACCCGGACCTGATCAGCACACTGCTGCTGGTGTACGGCGTGGCGGGCATCGCGGGCAACTTCACCGCGGGCACGGCCGCCGCCCGCGCCCCGCGCCGCACCCTGATCCGGATCACCGTCCTGCTCGCACCGGCCGTCCTGCTGTTCCCGCTGGCAGGCCGTTCCCCGCTTCCAGCGGTCGTGCTGCTGGTCCTGTGGGGAGTCGCCTACGGCGGAGTGTCGGTGACGCTGCAGAACTGGCTGCTACAGGCCGTGCCCCCGCACGCCGCCGAGCCGGCATCGGCGCTGTTCGTCGCCACCTTCAACCTCGCCATCTCCCTGGGAGCCCTGGCAGGCGGCCAGACGACCGACACCACAGGCGAAACCGGCGTCATGTGGCTGGGCGGAACCCTAGCCGCCCTAGCCCTGGCCACCGCCGCAACCACCAGGCGACCTCTACGGCAGCGAGCACCGCAATAGACACCGCGCCGACCTCAGCCACCACCGCAACCAGCAAACAAGCTGAGGAGCCGCGATCGCGTCCGAAGGCAGATTCGAGCGAAGCAAGAATCTGATCGCGCAGCGAGCCGCCAAGGCGAGACGAAGCGATGCCAGCGATCGCCCGCGTTTTTCGACGATGGAGGGCCTTCAGGGCCCGAAGGAGGAGAAAGACGCTATCCAGTACGAGTAATTACGTAGTCGCAGAGGTTGGTGAGGGCTTCGCGGGCGGGGATCTCGGGGAGGGTGAGGAGTTCGTTGCGGGCGTCCTCGGCCCAGCGGCGCAGGTCGGCGCGGGCGCGGTCCATGGCGGGGTGGGCGCGCAGGAGGGTGAGGGCCTCGGCGTGGAGGGCGTCGTCGGTGAGGTCCTGGGTGAGGAGCTCGCGGAGGCGGGCGTCGTCGGGGCCGGAGCCGATGCCGGCGAGGACGTGGTGCGTCGGGAGGGTGCGGATGCCTTCGCGCAGGTCGGTGCCGGGGGTCTTGCCGGACTCCTCGGCCTCGGAGGCGACGTCGAGGATGTCGTCGGACAGCTGGAAGGCGATGCCGATCTTCTCGCAGGCGGAGGTGACGGTGTCGACGACGTGGGCGGGGGCGCCCGAGAGCAGGGCGCCGAACTGGCCGGAGACGGCGATCAGGGAGCCGGTCTTGTCGGCGACGACCTGGAGGTAGTGCTTGAGGGGGTCGGCGTCCTCGCCGGGGCCGACGGTCTCCTGGATCTGGCCGCGGACCAGGCGGGCGAAGGCGCGGGCCTGGATGCGGACGGCCTCGGGGCCGAGGTCGGCGAGCAGGTCGGACGCGCGGGCGAACAGGTAGTCGCCGGTGAGGATGGCGACGGTGTTCGTCCAGCGGGAGTTGGCGGACTGCTGGCCGCGGCGGATGGTGGCCTCGTCCATGACGTCGTCGTGGTAGAGGGTGCCGAGGTGGGTGAGCTCGACGACGACGGCGGCGGGGACGACGCCGGGCGCGGCCGGGTCGCCGAAGTGGGAGGCCAGCAGCACCAGCATCGGCCGGAAGCGCTTGCCGCCCGCCTCGACGAGGTGCTGCGAGGCCTCGGTGAGCAGCGGGTCCTCGCCCCGGACGCAGTCGAGCAGAAGGGACTCGACGGCCGCGAGGCGGTCCTTGGCGTCGGACGCGAGCGCGGCGTCGACGGGAAGCCCGAACGGGCCGGTCTCCTGGATGGCCGGCCCGCCGGACTTCTCAGCGAATGGGTTGCTCACCCAAGACTCCCTACCGGACGAACATGTGGGTCGTGGCCTGCCCCGCGAGGTCCAGAACGGGCTGCGGGATCACGCCGAGTACCACAGTAGCCGTCACTCCGAGCGCGACCGCGACCGCGGTCGCCGGGCCGGCCACCACGACCGGACCCTCGGCGTCCGGCTCGCTGAAGAACATGACGACGATCACACGGACGTAGAAGAACGCGGCGACCGCGGAGGAGATCACGGCGACGATCACCAGGGGCGTCGCGCCGCCCTCGACGGCCGCCTTGAACACCGCGAACTTGCCGGTGAAGCCGCTGGTCAGCGGGATGCCCGCGAAGCCCAGGAGGAAGAAGGCGAACACGCCCGCGACCACCGGGGACCGCTTGCCGAGGCCCGCCCACCGCGACAGGTGGCCGGCCTCGCCGCCCGCGTCCCGCACCATCGTCACGACGGCGAACGCCCCGATCGAGGTGAAGCCGTAGGCGACCAGGTAGAACATCGTGCTGGACAGGCCGTCCGGGGAGCTGGCGATCACGCCCATGAGCAGGAAGCCCGCGTGCGCGATCGAGGAGTAGGCCAGCATCCGCTTGATGTCGGTCTGCGTGATCGCGATGATCGACCCGGCGATCATGGTGAGAATGGCCACACCCCACAGGACGGGCCGCCAGTCCCACTTCAGCGTCTCGAACGCGACGTAGTAGACGCGCAGGATCCCGCCGAACGCGGCGACGACGGTGCAGGACGCCATCAGCGCCGTGATCGGCGTGGGGGCGCCCTGGTAGACGTCCGGCTTCCACATGTGGAAGGGGACGCCGCCGAGCTTGAACAGCAGCCCGACCGACAGCAGCGCGACGCCCGCGAGGAGCAGGGTCTCGCTGCCCGCGTCCTTGCCGATCTGCGCGGAGATGTCCGACAGCCGGACGGACCCGGCGTACCCGTACAGCAGCGCCGCCCCGTACAGGAAGAACGCCGAGGAGAACGCGCCGAGCAGGAAGTACTTGACCGCCGCCTCCTGGGAGAGGAGGCGCCGCCGGCGGGCGAGCCCGCACAGCAGGTACAGCGGCAGCGACATGACCTCCAGCGCCACGAACATGGTGAGCAGGTCGTTGGCCGCCGGGAACATCACCATGCCGCCGACGGCGAACATCATCAGCGGGAACACCTCGGTCTGGGTGAACCCGGCCTCGGTGGTGCGCTGCTCGGCCTCGCTGCCGGGCAGGGCCGAGGCCTGCGCGGCGAAGTGGCCGCCGGCCCTGCCGTCGCCGCGCTCGGCGATGAGCAGGAGGCTGACGAGGGCCAGCACCAGGATGGTGCCCTGGATGAACAGGGTGGGGCCGTCCACGCCCAGGGCGCCCTCGGCGGCGACGTGGTGCGGATTGTCGCGCCACGCCAGCAGGATCGTCCAGGCGAACCCGCCCGCGAGGCCGAGGAACGCCAGCGGCACCTGCACGTAGTAGCGCGCGGTCCGGCCGACGAACGCCTCGACGAGCACGCCCGCGACGGCGACGCCGAGGACCAGCAGCAGCGGGGCGATCTGCCCGTACTCGATGTGCGGCGCGGGGATGTCACCCCCCTGCGCGAGGACCGCGCTCACCTGACTGGTGGTGGTCATGGACGGGCTCCGTTCTCGGCGACGTTACCGGTGATGTCCGGCGCCGGGTCGTGCTGGTCGACCCGCGCCAGCGTGTGGTCCACCGACGGGTTGATCACGTGCAGCACCGGCTGCGGGAAGAAGCCCATCGCCACGATGATCGCGATGATCGGGGCGACGGCCCACTTCTCCCGGGCGGACAGGTCCTTCATGCCCTCGACCGCGGGGACCTTGGGGCCGCCCATGGTCCGCTGGTACATCCACAGGATGTAGACGGCCGCGAGCACGACGCCGCTGACCGCGAGCGCGCCCGCCCACTCGTACCGGCTGAACGTCCCGACGATGACGAGGAACTCCGAGACGAACGTGGACAGGCCGGGCAGCGACAGCGCGGACAGGCCGGCGATCAGGAACATCCCGGCGAGGACGGGCGCGACCTTCTGCACCCCGCCGAAGTCGGAGATCCGCGCCGACCGCCGCCGGACGATCATGAAGCCGACGACGAGGAACAGCGCGCCGGTGGAGAACCCGTGGTTCACCATGTAGAGCGCCGCGCCGGACTGGCCCTGCGACGTCATCGCGAAGATGCCGAGGACGATGAACCCGAAGTGCGACACCGACGTGTAGGCGATGAGGCGCTTCATGTCGACCTGGCCGATCGCGAGGACCGCGCCGTAGATGATGCTGAGCACCGCGAACCCCAGCACGACCGGGGTCGCCCACTTGGCGGCGCCGGGGAACAGCTCCAGGCAGAACCGGAGCATCCCGTAGGTGCCGACCTTGTCCAGGACGCCGACGATCAGCACCAGCGCGCCGGCCGGGGACTGCTGCGCCGCGTCCGGCAGCCAGGTGTGCACCGGCACCATCGGCGCCTTGATCGCGAACGCGACGAAGAAGCCGAGGAACAGCCACTTGGCCGTCGTCGGGTCGATGTTCATCTTCGACAGCTCGTCGAACATGAACGTGCCGTGCCCGAGGCCGCCCCTGTCGACCGACCGGCTCGACAGCGGGTACAGCCAGATGACGGCGACGAGCATCAGCAGCCCGCCGAACAGCGAGTACAGCAGGAACTTCACCGCGGCGTAGGACCGCTGCGCGCCGCCGTAGTACCCGATGATGAAGTACACCGGGATGAGCATCGCCTCGAAGAAGACGTAGAACAGGAACACGTCCGTCGCGGCGAAGACGCCGATCATGGCCGCTTCCATCGTCAGCAGCAGCGCGAAGTACGTCTTCACCGACCGCTTCGCCGGGACGTCCACGCCGCCGGACCGGTCGGCCTCGCTCCACGACGCCAGCATGACGAGCGGGACGAGGACGACCGACAGCACGATCAGCACCAGCGCGACACCGTCGACGCCGACCGCCCAGTGGACCCCGAACTCCTTGATCCACCAGTACTTCTCGGTGAACTGGAACCGCGCGCCGCCCGCGTCGAAGCCCGACGCCATGACCCCGGTGAGGGCCGCGACGACGAGGGAGACGCCGAGCGAGAACTGCTTGACCAGCGTCTCCCGCTCGCGCGGGATGGCGCTGAGCAGCACCGCGCCCACCAGCGGCAGCGCGATGAGGACGCTCAGCCAGGGAAAGTCGCTCATGACACGTTCACCACCAGGAGCGCCGCGACCACGAGGGCCGCGCCGCCCAGCATCGAGAGGGCGTAGGAGCGGGCGAAGCCGGTCTGGACGCGCCGGAGCCGGCCGGAGCTGCCGCCGACGCCGGCGGCCGTCCCGTTGACGGCGCCGTCGACGCCGCGCCCGTCGAACCAGACCGCGAGCCGGGTCAGCCACTGGCCGGGGCGCATCAGCAGCGACTCGTTGAGCGCGTCGCCGTAGAGGTCCTTGCGGGCCGCGACGGTGACGAACGAGCCCTTGGGCGCCTCGCGCGGCACCTTGCGGGCGCCGTACTGCATCCAGGCGATCCCGGCGCCGACGATCATCAGGACGAAGGTGGCGGCGCCGGGCGCGGTGAGCCACTTGAACTCGTGCGCGTGCTCGGGCGCCCCGACGACCGGTTCGAGGAACTCGGGGAAGCTGCCGAGGATCAGGAACCCGCCCGCGGAGACGGACCCGACCGCGAGCAGCATCAGCGGCACGGTCATGACCGCCGGCGACTCGTGCGGGTGGACGTCGTCCTCCCAGCGCTTCTCGCCGAAGAACGTCATGAACATGACCCGGGACATGTAGTACGCGGTGATCCCGGCGCCGATCAGCGCGCAGGAGCCGAGGATCATCCCGGACGTGCCGCCCTTGGCGTAGGCGGCCTCGATGATGCCGTCCTTGGTGAACCAGCCCGACAGGCCAGGGAACCCGATGATGGCGAGGTACCCGAGGCCGAACGTCGCGTAGGTGATCACCATGACCGTGCGCAGCGCGCCGTAGTGGCGCATGTTCACGTCGTCCTTCATGCCGTGCATGACCGAGCCGGCGCCGAGGAACAGGCCCGCCTTGAAGAAGCCGTGGGCGACGAGGTGCGCGATGGCGAAGACGTAGCCCGCCGGGCCGAGGCCCGCGGCGAGCACCATGTACCCGATCTGCGACATCGTCGATCCGGCGAGGGCCTTCTTGATGTCGTCCTTGCCGCAACCGATGATCGCACCGGCCAGCAGCGTGGCCGCGCCGACGATCGTCACCACCAGCTGCGCGGTCTCGGACATCTCGAAGATCGGGCCGGACCGGACGATCAGGTAGACGCCCGCGGTGACCATCGTGGCGGCGTGGATGAGGGCCGACACCGGAGTCGGGCCCTCCATCGCGTCCAGCAGCCACGACTGCAGCGGGAGCTGCGCCGACTTGCCGCACGCGCCGACCAGGAGCAGCAGCCCGATGGCCGTCGCGGTGCCGGTGCCGAGCTTGGAGGCGAGCCCCACGTGCTCGGCGCCGGTGCCGAGGACAGCGCCGAAGTCGATGCTGCCGAACGAGGCGAAGATCAGCGCGATCGCGATGATCAGCCCCATGTCGCCGACCCGGTTGACGACGAACGCCTTCTTCGCGGCGGTCGCGGCCGTCGGCTTGTGCTGCCAGAACCCGATCAGCAGGTAGGAGGCGAGACCGACGCCCTCCCAGCCCAGGAACAGGATCAGGAAGTTGCCGCCCAGGACCAGCACCAGCATCGACGCCAGGAACAGGTTCAGGTAGGCGAAGAAACGGCGCCGGTCGGGGTCCCCGGCCATGTAGCCGATGGAGTAGATGTGGATGAGCGAGCCCACCCCGGTGATCAGCAGGACGAAGGTGATGGACAGCGGGTCCACCAGCAGGTCCATGCCGACCTTGAACGTGCCGACGTCGATGAAGTCCCACAGGTGCAGGGTGCGGCGCCGGGCCTCGGCGTCGTACCCGAGCATCTGGGCGAACATCGCGGCGCCCACCGCGAACGACGCCAGCGACATCGCCGCGCCGAGCAGGTGGCCCCACTTGTCGGTCCGCCGTCCCCCCAGCAGGAGGATCGCGGCGCCCGCGAGCGGGAGCGCGACGAGGAGCCAGGACGCGGCCTGGATGCCTTCCGCTTTCATCCCTGGCCTCTCAGTACTTCAGCAGGTTCGCGTCGTCGACCGACGAGGACCTGCGGGTCCGGAAGATGGTCATGATGATCGCCAGACCCACCACGACCTCCGCCGCGGCCACCACCATCACGAAGAAGGCGATGATCTGGCCGTCCAGGTTGCCGTGCATTCGGGAGAACGAGACGAACGCCAGGTTCGTCGCGTTCAGCATCAGCTCGACGCACATGAACACCACGATCGCGTTGCGGCGCACGAGGACGCCGAGCGCTCCGATGGTGAACAGGACCGCCGAGAGCGCCAGGTAGTGCCCCGGGCTCATTCTCCTGCCTCGCCTTCACTCGCGCCGCCGCCGGCGGCCGGCGTCCCCGACTTGACCGAGCGCTCCTCGGCGTCCGAGTCGCGGACGTCCTCGGTGACCGCCTTGACCGCGGCCACGTCCCGTTCGAGGGCCTCCTCCTCGGAGCCGCCGTACAGGTCGGCGTGCCGCTCCGCGGTGTCGGTGCGGGCCGCGATGACCGGGTTGACCGACAGCTCCGAGGGCGTCCCGTCGGGCAGCAGCGCCGGCATGTCGACGGCGTTGTGCCGGGCGTAGGTGCCGGGACCCGGCAGCGGGCCCGGGTGGGAGCCGGACAGGAACCGCTGCCGCGACAGGTCCTTCTGCGTCGGCTTCGGCTCGGTGCGCTCCCGGTGCGCCAGCACCATCGCGCCCAGCGCCGCGGTGATCAGCAGGGCGCTGGTCGCCTCGAACGCGAACACGTACTTGGAGAACAGCAGCCGGGCCAGCCCGACGACGTTGCCCTCGGAGTTGGCCTGGGTCAGCCCGGCCGAACCGCCGAGCGCCGCGTTGCCGACCCCGACCGTGAGCAGGACGAGGAAGCCGACCGCGGCGATCACCGCCCAGAACCGCTGGCCCCGGATCGTCTCCACCAGCGAGTCGGTGGAACTGACCCCGACGAGCATCAGCACGAACAGGAACAGCATCAGCACCGCGCCGGTGTAGACGATCACCTGAACGAACGCCAGGAAGGGCGCGTTCTGGATCGCGTACAGCGCGGCCAGGCAGAGCATCACGGTCGCCAGCAGCAGCGCCGAGTGCACCGCCTTCCGCATGAAGATCATGCCGAGCGCGGCGAGCACCGAGACGATCGCCAGCAGCCAGAAGAAGAACGGCTCCCCGGACTGCTTGTCGGCGACCTCGGCGGCGAGCACGTGCGCGCTCGCGACGGAGCCGGTCACTTGCCCTCACCGCCCTTGCGCGCCTTCGCCTTCTCGCGCTCGACGGCCTGGTCGGCGCTCGCGCGCCCGCCGTCCTCGGAAGGGATCTTCGGAGCGGAGGGCGTCCCGGACGACGGCTCGCCCTCCTGGAGGCCGAGGCGGTAGTACTCCTCCTCGGTGTCGCCGAGCCGCATCTCGTGCGGGGGCGCCTCCATGCCCTCGCGCAGCGGCGCCAGCAGCATCTCCTTGGTGTAGATGAGGCTCTCGCGGCTGTCGTCGGCGAGCTCGTACTCGTTGGTCATCGTGAGCGCCCGGGTCGGGCACGCCTCGATGCACAGCCCGCACAGGATGCACCGCAGATAGTTGATCTGGTAGGTGCGGCCGTAGCGCTCGCCCGGCGAGTACCGCTCGTCGGCCGTGTTGTCGGCGCCCTCGACGAAGATGGCGTCCGCGGGGCACGCCCACGCGCACAGCTCGCAGCCGATGCACTTCTCCAGACCGTCCGGCCACCGGTTCAGCTGGTGCCGCCCGTGGAAGCGAGGAGCCGTCGGCTTCTTCACCTCGGGGTACTGAACGGTCTCGCTCTTCATGAACATCTGGTGGAACGAGACCCCGAACCCCTTGACCGGGTTCAGGAAATCAGTGAGTCCCACTGGTGACCTCCTCGGAGGGGGTTTCGATCGTGGCCGGCCGGACCGGCTCGCGGGCGCGGCCGTGGTAGTGGGGCGCGTCCATCGGCGGCACCGGGAACCCGCCCGCCGCCGGGTCGGTGCGCGGCCCCGGCGTCGCCCCCGGGACGATCTCCTTGTCGTCCTCGCGGCCGCGCGCCATCTCCCAGATCACCGTGGCGACCAGCACGATCGCGGCGACCACGGCGGCGGCGATGAACAGCTGCCGCATCTCGTAGCCGTCGTTGCGCAGCGCGCGGATCGTCGCGACCAGCAGGATCCAGCCGAGCGAGAAGGGCATCAGCACCTTCCAGCCGAGCTTCATCAGCTGGTCGTAGCGCACGCGCGGCAGCGAGCCGCGCAGCCAGATGAAGAAGAAGATGAACATGAAGATCTTGATCAGGAACCACAGGACCGGCCACCAGCCGGAGTTGGCGCCCGCCCACACCGTGGAGATCGGAGCGGGGGCGCGCCAGCCACCGAGGAACAAGGTGGTGGCCAGGGCCGACAGCGTCGCGAGGTTGATGTACTCCGCGAGGAAGAACATCGCGAACTTCAGCGACGAGTACTCGGTGTGGAAGCCGCCGACCAGCTCGCCCTCGCCCTCGGGCAGGTCGAACGGGATGCGGTTCGACTCGCCCATCATCGTGATGACGTACACGACGAACGACGGCGCGAGCAGCACCACGAACCACTTGTCGTGCTGCGCCGCGACGATCTCCGAGGTGGACATCGAGCCCGCGAACATGAACACGGCCACGAACGACAGGCCCATCGCGATCTCGTAGGAGATCATCTGCGCGGACGAGCGCAGCCCGCCGAGCAGCGAGTACGGCGACATCGAGGACCAGCCGGCCAGCACGATGCCGTAGATCGCCATCGAGGACATCGCGAGGACGAGCAGCACCGCGACCGGAAGGTCGGTGCCCTGTAGCGCCGTCTGGTGCCCGAAGATCGACACCGTCGGCCCGAACGGGATGACGATGAAGGAGATGAACGCGGGCACCGCGGCCATCACCGGCGCCAGGACGAAGACGATCTTGTCGACCTGGCGGGGGACGATGTCCTCCTTCAGCGCCAGCTTGACGCCGTCGGCGAGGCCCTGGAGCAGGCCGAAGGGCCCGGCCCGGTTGGGGCCGACCCGCAGCTGCATCCGCCCGATGACGCGCCGCTCGATCCACATCGTCATCAGCACGGTGACGACGAGGAACACGAAGATGGCGAGGACCTTGCCGCCGATCAGCCACCACGGGTCCGACCCGAAGTCCTGCAGCTGCGGGTCGGGCGCCGGCGCCGCGGCCAGGGAGCTCATTCGATGCCTCCAGCGTTCTCGGTCGCGGTCGCGGGCACCGCGCCCGCGATCTTGACGACGCCTCCCGCGGCCGCGCCGAGGTCCCGGTGCAGGGCGCAGCCCGCCGAGTTCGTCGGCAGCCACACCACCCGGTCGGGCAGGTCGGGGGTGATCTCCAGCGGGAGCGTGACCTCGCCGCGCGGGCCCGAGACCGTCACCGCGCCGGTCGCGCCGATCTCCGCGGCCGTCGCGGGCGACAGCCGGGCGGCGGCGGGCTTGGCGGTGCCGGCGAGGAACGGCTCGCCGTCCTGCAGGCGGCCCCGGTCGAGGAGCAGCCGCCAGGTCGCCAGCAGCGCCTCGCCCCGCTCGGGGTGCGGCGCCAGGCCCTGCGCGACGCTCGGCGCGTCCGGGCGCTCGCCGCGGTGGGCGCCGAGGCCGGCCATCTCGCGGCGGGCGGCCTCCGGGCCCGGCAGGCCCAGGTGGACGTCCATCTCGTCGGCCAGCGCGTCCAGCACCCGCAGGTCGGACAACCGTCCGGCGGACTTGAGCACGACGTCGAACGGGCGGCCGCGGCCCTCCCAGTCGACGAACGTCCCGGACTTCTCCGCGACCGCCGCGACCGGCAGGACGACGTCGGCGCGGTCGGTGACCGCGCTCGGACGCTGCTCCAGGCTCACCACGAACGGGGTGGCCTCCAGCGCCCGCAGCATCGCCTCCGGGTCGGGCAGGTCGTCGGGGTCGACGCCGCCGACGAGCAGCGCGCCGCGCCGCCCGGCG
>NZ_JBEUPA010000007.1:0-122834 GCF_040492065.1 Actinomadura sp. NPDC000929
GAAGGCCGCCGTCGAGACACCGACATCGACGCTCAAGCCATCCGCCTGCTGGGATTCCCGACCCCTGTCACCAACCCGATCACTCAAGCCGACATCCAGGAGTTCATGCGCACCCACACCCGCACGCGCTACACCTACGGCCCCGACGGCAACCTCGTCCCGATCGAGGAATGAGTCTCGCGACTCGGTGAACACCAAGCCGCCGACCTGCACGCCAAGCCGATCCACTGGCGCACCGACGCCTAACAAACACTGAGCGTGCTCGTCGTGATGGTGCTGAGGGGGCGCTTTCCAACGTCCAGCCCGCCGCGCGGACCGACTCGCCCAGAACGGTATGCAGGCGGCCAGCGTTGATCGCCGCGCCGGGTGCTGCGGCTGGGAGGTGACCGGTGGCCAGGGCGGACGGTCTCAGCGCGGCCTGCCCATCCAGTATGCGAATGCGTCCCCATGTGGGGCGCATCAAGGGCGAGTTGGTGATGGCGGAGGGTGCTGGCCTCGGCCAGCCGTCGTCCTGCCAGACGCTGGCAGGAATGTGGCCGATCATGCTCGCCTTGCGAGTCGGTACAACTGTGGTTCATGACCACCGCAACAGAGATCAGGCGGTTGCTGGCCCCTCTCGCCTCACCTTCTGCCTTCCATCCGCGCGTCTCGGTCGGCCACGACCCCCATGCCTCCCCTGCCCATCTGCTGCACGCTGCGGTGTCGGCTCCGGACATGCCGCGCGGCGACTACCCGGCGCGATCTTGGCCGCCCACGGTTGAGGAGTTGGACGAGAGTCTGCAGTTGCTCACGTTCTCCGACGACCAGATCATGGCGCTGCTGGTAACTGCCTGCACCGAAGATCTGGCCTATAGGGGCCAGGCCGGGCCGTGGACGCCCGACATCGTTCGCCCGATCCTGCAGCAGGTCGCGTACCTGCTCGGGCCGCAGACCCGCTGGTGGTCCAACTGCGTCTTTCCCGCCTGGTGCTTCGACACCGGCAACTTCCATGACGGCGTTAGTTGGTCGCCCGTGACCGACCACACCTTCGATCGCGCACTGATCGGAATCGGCGACCAGGCCACCGTCACTTTCCTGGCCTTCGCCGATGACTGACCCCGCGGAGGGCGAAGCATCCCGCCCTGGTGGCGGCCGCTCAGCTAATCGAAGTGAGGGCAGGGCCGGATCTCGGGCGTCCAGGGGCTCATGCTGCCTTGCCGGTAATTGGCGTAGAAGCCTATGGCCTGCGAGTACTGCCCGGAGGTGAACCACGTCGCGTCGGGGTGGCGGGATTCGAGCTGGTTCAGCGCGAGGCGACCGAACCCGCAGAACTGCCAGTCCGGCGCAAACGAGATCTTGTAGAGGACGCCGAACCCGCACTCTTCGCAGATCCCGTAGGTCACCCTGCCCATCGAGGTGCCGCCGACGGCGGCGATGGTGAAGGTGAAGGTCGATGTCGGCCAGGCGGCGATGCGGACGAGGCGGCTGGGTGTCGCCTCGGCGTCGGCCATCTCCCGCCAGCGCGCACGGTCGGCCAGCGCGTACAGCTCCCATGCCAGGCCGGTGTCGACGCCGATGATCGCCCCCGGGCAGGTCGAGGTCGTCGCGGCTCAGCAGATCGGCCAGGTGCTCCCGCCACGCGGCGGCGAACGCGGCAGGCCGGCGCCACTCGGTGTCCTGCTCGGCCAGCACCATCCGGTAGGCCTCGCGGACAACGGCCTGTGCCTTGCCCCGGCGGACACGCCGCTCAACGCGCTCCACCGCCGACATTCCCCAGCCGTCCAGCGCGGTCCTGAACCCGGCGGCCGCGCGGCCCCACCCGATGCGGCCGGGAACCGCAGGAGGCAGCCGGTCGGGCAGTGGTTCGAACAACTACCCGAACGTGGACAACTCGGCCATGCCGAAACACTAACCCCCGCAAGGGCGACGCGGCCCCCGCACAGGAGCGAGAGCGCTCGCGGGTGCCCTGAGCCTGCTGACCGGTGAGGACGCCGCCGGTGGGAACGGCCAGTGGCGACTTATCCGCGGTGTGGGTCGGCGTCGTGCTCCCGAGCTGTCGGCGGGCGGAGTTGGCAGCTGAGGACGGGTTCGGTGGTCAGGTCGTCTTGGGCGATGCTGGCGCCGAGGGTTTCGATTAGCCGGTAGAAGAGGCGGCGTAGGCTCAGGGGAGGTGTTGTGGTCGGGGTCGGCGCCGAGGTCGCGTAGCCGGGAGTCGAATCGGTGGGGGTCGCTGCCGAAGCGGTCGTCGGGGCGCAGGCTCAGCAGGGTGTTGATGCCGGTGACCAGGTGGCCGTCTTCGGCGTAGCGGAATTCGACCATGGGTTTCTCGTTGGCCTGCAGAGTCGCGGCGGCCGTTTGTGTCGAGACCCTGGGCAGCAGGCCGTCGTCTTCGACGCACAGGCAGCTGGCGTATTCCAGGCTCAGGACCCGTACCGTCCAGCGGAGACGACGTAGGCGTCTTCGTCATCGCGGGCATCGCCGTAGTCGTCGTAGAAGTCGTCCTGGTCGCGGACGGCGAGGGTGACCGGGTCGGCGCCGCCCATCCGTTCCAGCAGCTGCCGCGGGGTGAGGTCGCGAGCAAAGGTCAGGCTCAGCAACGGCAGGTCCCGGCCGTCCATCCACGCCAACCCGGTCATCACCATCTCCGTCGTTGAAGTGCTCTGCTTGCGGGGCGAGCCGGTTCGGTCCGGTCGGCTCCATTGTGGCCAAGCGTCGCACCGCGGGAACGCTCGCCCCGCGAGGGTTAGACGGTGACGCGGAAGGCGTCGCCTCGGGTCTTGACCGAGCGTGCGTTCATGATGCGATTCTGCCGTTAGAAGATCGACAGCCGGTTGCCCTGGCGACGGTTCTCGCTCAGCGGCACCCAGGCGTAGCGGTTGCCGGGCTTGCGGCCGCCCTCGTTCGTGAAGGCGAAGGCGTACTCGTCGCAGCTGGACGCATGCCGGGGGTCGCCCCGGTGCACCGGCCAGCCCGCAGGCTCCTTCCAGCCCGCGGGGAGCCTGGCCGGCCCGCAGATCTGCGCGCGGTGCAGGTCGGTCAGGTGGCTGGTGCGATGGAGCACCCGGGGCGCCATCTTCGAGCTACCCAGTGACCGCGCCATTACTGAATCTCATCGGCAACACCTTCCCCGCCTCACCCCCAAACCAGCAAACAAAAGTTGCTGCTTTTCACAGTCGCTATCAGGCACCCTGAGCACGCTGGACAAAGATGTGTCGGCTGGCCGGTCGGCCAAAGGACACGGCGTTGCGATGGCCCGCGTCACCGAAGCGGCCCCGCGGCGGCCAGGTGCTGGTCAAAGCGACACCGTCCTCGCGGCCCCGAACCGTTCGCCTGGAGATGCGGCCGCAGTTGCGACCACTCTCCCTGCACTCGGCGCCGAGGGCGTCGTCGAAACAAGACCGCAGCTCAGGAGAGTCCTGCCCCGTCCTGAAGAGATCAGCGCTTAACGCTCGCGGCCCTGCGGGCGGGTACCGCCTTGGCTACGTCGCAGCCGCCAGGCCGTGACGACCGCGACCACGACGATGGCCGCGGCGATCAGGAGAAGGTCGGGCAGTCGGGTGTCCACAGCGGATGCGGCGGTCTGCAGGGCCGTCTCCCACCGGAGCGGTGCCGCGAGGGAGGTCAGGCCCTGGGTGCCGCCGAAGGTCAGAAACAGGACGCCCAGGAGGAGGAAAACCAGGCCGGAGGCCAGCGCCGTGGTGTGCAGGCGAAGCCGGCCCAGGCGGACACCGCGACCGCGCAGCCAACGGCGGCGGCCGAGGTCGTACCGGTCCCAGAGCGCGGCCAGCAGGAACAACGGCGCGGTCATCCCGGCGGCGTAGACTGCCAGCAGCGCGCCGCCGCGCAGGGCGGTGCCGGAGGTGGCGGCGATGGTCAGCACCGCGCCGAGGATCGGCCCCGCACAGAAGCCGGTGAGGCCGGACACCGCCCCCAGCACCAGGACGGCCGCAGGGGAGTCTCCGCCGAGCTGGGCGGTCAGCCGGCTCAGGCCGGGGAGGATGAAGCCGCCACCGAGGATCTGTACGGCGCCGAGGCCGATCAGAAGGGCGCCGGCGATGGTGGTGAGTGCCATCTGATGGCCGTACACCAGGCGGCTGGTCCATCCCGTGCCGAGACCCAGCGGGACCAGGACGGCAGCCAGCCCCGCGTAGAAGACGAGGGTGCGCCCAATGAGGGCTGTGCGGGACGGGAAGGCGTAGGCGAAGAACGCCGGCAGGAGCAGGGCGCTGCACGGGCTGATCAGCGCGAACAGGCCGCCCAGGAACGCGCCGGCATACCCGATCTCGATCATGACGCGGCGCGGGCCTTGTCGATGGCCTTCTCGAACGCCGGCAGCGGCTGGGCACCGAAAAAGGGTTGGCCGTTGATGAGGAACGCCGGGGTGCCGGGCACGCCGAGCGCCTGCCCGAACCCGAAGTCGTCCTGGACCGCCTTCCGTATGGCCTTGTCGCGCCGGTCGGCGTCGAACCGCGCGACGTCCAGACCGAGCTTGCGGGCGATGCCGCGCAGGTAGTCGTCGGTGATCCGGCCGCTGCGCAGGGGCGGCTGATGGGCGTACATCTCGTCGTGGAAGTCCCAGAATCTACCCTGCCGTGAGGCGGCGCGTGCGGCGACGGCGGCACGCATCGACTCCTTGCCGAAGGCCGGGAAGTCCCGCCAGTAGATCCGGACCACGCCGGTGTCGACGTACTTGCGGACCAGCGCGGGCTTGATGTCGCGGGCGAAGTGCCCGCAGTTGGGGCACTGGAAGTCGCCGAACTCCACGACCGTAACCGGTGCCGCTTCCATGCCGAGCCGCAACGCCGCATCGCTGGGCGGCGGCTTCGGTCCCGCCACCGTCGGTGTGACCGCCGGCGAGGTGGTCGGGCCGGAGGTCGAGGGTGCCTCGATCGTCTCGATCCCGCCCGCGTCGTCGGCCGTTGGAGGACGGTCGTCGCGTCCTGTCAGGGTCGCCACCGTCAGCCCGACAAGCACCAGAACGGCGACGACCGCACCGGCCAGTATTCGCGCTCTGCCCGACATGCATCCCCTAGCTCTCATCGATTCCTGCACCGCCGATGGCGTGGTTCGAAGGTATATCCGCCACCGAACGAGCGCGGCAGCGGCGACCGTCTGGGGCGCATCCCGCGTACGGCGGCCATCGCCCGCGCGAACGAAGCGCGCCGCGCGGCGTGCTCGATCAGTGTCTTGGTCGGGACGCATCCAGCGAACGTACGATCCCCGACGATCGGACCGTCGGCGACCAGCAGCGTTGGGGGATTCGAGACCGGCGCCGGTGCGCGCTGCGGCGAGGCTGGTCGCGCCGCCCCGATGACGATGATGTCGCGCCGCGGATGCGCGGTCATCAAGCAGCAGCGCCCGACACGTACGTCACACCAGAACGCCACATGACTGTTGATTTTGCGGGCTAGTGGGAACAGAGGTTCGACGCGGACGACGCACCGCCGGGTGCTTCTCGTGCTGTCAGCCGCCTTGGCGGATGCCGGCGCGGCGAGACTCATGCTGTGCGCACGGGTGCCGGCATCAACCCCGGCAGCCGCGGTCAACCGGTTCAGCCGCGACGTGGGCGATGGCTCTGGTGCGGCATCTCTCGATGAGCCGACGGCGCCCTTCGACGGTCAGCGGCGCATTCTTGTGCGTCACTGGGCCGCGCCGGGCGCGGATGCTCGGCGTGTGCTGTCGCGGTTGTCGATGGCCTGGTGAACCTCGTTGATGGCCGTGCGAATGGTGGCGCCGTAGGCATCGTCGTGCAGCGCGGAGGTGTGCTGCTGGGCGCTATTGATGTGCTCGGCGGCTGCTCCGAAGGAGCCCAGGCGGCGGAGGTTGTCGGCGAGGTTGAGGTAGAGGCTCGGGTAAAAGCCGGCGACGTGGAGGGTTGCGTGGTGTTGCTGGGCGCGTTCCTCAGTGAGGGCGTCGGCGGCATCGAGGGCGCGGACGTCCCAGATGAGTGCCTCTGCGGCGTCTTCGTAGAGGTCGGCCAGGTAGTGAGCGAGCGTGCAGCGGTGGAACGGGTCGCCTGCGACGCCGATCTGTTGCCAGATGGCGAGCAGGTCGCGCCGGGCCGATTCGATGTCGCCCTCGCGTCCGAGGACCACGGCGTTGCCGATGGCTTCCATCGTCGGGTCGGGCGCGGCGGCAGTTGCGGTCATGAGAGCGGTTCAGTCCTTGTCATCTTCGGTGGCGGTCGCGGCTTTTGGGCCGTTGTTCAGGTGTTGGGGCCGCCGGTCACGGCGCAGGGTCTCGGCACGGCATGACGAGCGTTGTGAGGTCGCCGTCGTTGGCTGATCGGATCGTGGCCGGCTGGTCAGGCCCGCGGAGGTCGACCATCAAGTCGCTGCCGAGGGCGTGGCTCAACGCGGGGTACAACGTGGTCAGCTCGAACCAGAGCGTCAGATCTGGACCAGTCGCCGTGCCGTCGAGGTCCACGGTGCCGCCGGGCAGCAGGACGGTTGGTCGGCCGCCTGCGACTCGCAGACCTACCTTCTCTGGTGCCTGTTGCTCTAGCGCCTTGAGGATCTGCTGCTTGTCGACCGTGACGCGATGCGTCGCCGCGGGGAGTGACCCGATCAGAAGCCGGTGGTCAGGGAAGCCCTCAGTCAGCAGGCGGCAGTGCATCACGGCGCCGTCGACCATGCGGAAGCCCAGAGTCCGTTCGCCCGCTTCCAGCGTCACCATGGGGGTTCGTCGGAGCCGCGAGGTTGTGGCCTGGAGATCGTCTCCGGCGAGCGTCCCTGCCCAAGAAGCGGCAGACAGTCGTCTCGGCACCAGCGTCCGCGTGGCAAGGCGGTAGCGATCGGTCGTGGTCAGCGAAATGGCGTCGGGGTCTGCTTCCAGCCGCACACCACCCAGGACCGGGACCTCGGCGTCGCGAACGGTGGTGGCCAGGACCTGATCGACCGCCGTAGCGAGGACCGGACCCGGCAGCACGCAAAGGTTGAGGCAAGCGCCCTCGCCAAGGGACGCCTTGAGCGCCGCGGCTGTTCGTTGAACCCCGATGGCCTCCGCGGCGACCTTGGCTACCTGATCGTCGATCAGCCGCGCCGCGTCCTGGGCACTGACGGTGAAGAACCTGGCGATGTCGGGCAGCGGCATCCCGATCTCACGCAGCCGGCGCAGCTGCGAAGCCCGCACGAGTTGCGACTCGCTGTAGAACCGGTACCCCGTCAGCGGGTCGACCTGCTCGGGACGGAGTACGTCGGCATCGTCGTAGAACCGCAACGCGCTCGCTGTCAGTCCGGCGAGTTTGGCGAACGCGCCGATCGACATCAACTCCGGGTCAGTCACCCGAACATCGTCGGGCCTCAAGCAACTCGAAGGTCAACCGAGCCGCCAGCCGTTAACAACGTCTCGCCCCCGCAACAGCCAGCCGGCGTGACCTGAGCGCCGTGCTCCTGATCGCTTCGGTCACGTTCCTGGTCTGCGAACGACTCGCCCTGAAGGTCGTCCCGTACCCGATCGCCGAGGTGATGGCCTCCAACATCGGCGGCGCCGCCACGCTGGTCGGCGACCCGCCCAACATCATCACCGCCAGCCGCGCTGACCTGTCGTTCAACGACTTCTTGGTCAACCTGCCCCCGTTGATTGTCGATCTGATAGTGGCCTTCTGCCTGCTGCGCCGCTGGCTGTTCCGCAGCGCGTTCGTCTACGACGAGACCGCGCCGCCGCCGTCATGGCCCTGCAGGAAAAGGAGGCCATCACCGACCGGCGGCTCCTCTGGCAGAGCCTCACCGTGCTCGGGCTGGTGATCGTCGCGTTAGTGCTGCACCCGGTACTTCACCACGAGCCGTCCGTGGTGGCGCTACTGGGCGCCGGACTGCTGGTGGCCGCCACCAAGGTCACCACCGAGCAGGCGCTGGAAGAAGTCGAGTGGGACGCTCGTCTTCTTCGCCGGCCTGTTCGTCATGGTCGGCGGCCTGGTCGAGAGCGGCGTCATCGGCGACATCTCCCGCGCCGCCGCGGACATCACCGACGGCCGCCTAGGGTTCGCGACCATGCTCCTGCTGGGGCCTCGGCCGTCCTATCGGCCATCGTGGACCACATCCCCTACGTCGCCACCATGAGGCCGATCGTCTCCGACCTCGTCCAACAGCAACCCGCAGGGACGGCACCGTCCTGTCGTGAGCGCTCGCCCTCGGCGCCGGCCTCGACGGCAACGCCACCGCCATCGGCGCCAGCGCCAACGCCGTCGTCCTCTGCATCGCCGCCCGCAACAGCACACCGATCAATTTCTGGCAATTCACTAAATACGGCCTGATCGTCACCGTGGCGCTGTCGGTGCCGTACCTCTGGCTCCGCTACCTGTGAAGATCGGCGACCCACCACCTGACGGGCCGCCTCCGCGGGAGGAAATCCTGGGCTGCGCGGGTGAGCGCGGTCCCCAGCCGCATTCGCGGCCGGGCCGTCAGGCGTCGGCGGGCTGTTCATGGGCCTGCAGCGGAACCATCGACTTCTCGCCCAATCCGGAACCGTTCGCGATTGGTGCCGATCTCCAAGAATTCTTTGAACAAGCCAGCGCCCGGCAGTCGTTCAACCAGCACGTCCAATGGTTCTTCCGCCTTGTGGGGCAGGTGGCGCTTTGATGCTGCGACGGGCTGGGTGATGGTCCGGCGGACTGTCCGCACGTCGTCGCCGCCCAGTTCGATGGCCAGCGTGGCTTCGGCGACGTGGATGGTGACGACCTGACCGGTGTGCAGGCGTCCCAGGGCGACCTTCTAGCTGACAGCCTGCCGCCTCCGCGACGAAGTACTCAAGATCGTCGGTAAGTCTTCACCTCCTGCTCGATCATGCCTACGCTTTCGGGCCGTCCGTATCCGGTATTCGTGCGACGGGCGGTTGGGAACGTGGCAGTATCCGGGTGACCATGGCGAGGAGGGTGCGGAGCATGGCCTTGTCGGAGCCAAACGAGATCGACTGGGCACGGCTGCGGTTCGCCTCCGGGGGGCCGGGGCCCCTGTTCGACCTGGTGCGGGAACTGGCCGAGCAGACGGACATGGATGAAGATCCACGGAATGGGGGCGGCGGGCTCTTCCTGCCCGGTTCGCTGTACGCGGAGTCGATACCGGTGCTACCCGCCTTGGCCGAGCTGGCCGCGTCGGGCGAGGTGGGGGTCCGCGCCGACGCGCTGAACCTGTTAGCGCGAATGAGCCGCGAGGCGAACGACCATCATGATCCGGAGTGGGAATCGGCGCTGCGGGGTGTCCTGCCGGGGCTCCTGGCGCTGCTCGACGACCCGGACGCCGGGGTGCGGCTGGCGGCGACGCGCGTGCTCGCGGCCGCGGTCGGTGACCCGGAACCGGCGGTGCGCGCCCTGTGCGGAGCGTGGGCCGAGGACGACGACGAGGCGGTGCGGCTCTGCGCCGTGCTGGCCGTGACGAACCTCGCCCGGCAATGCTCGGCCGCCATCCTGCCCGAGGCGCTGATCTGGCTCCGCGACAGGGCCGCCAAGGGGAGTCCGCACGTCCGGATGGCGGCGTCGGTTTCCCTGGCTCGCCTCGTGGGGGCGGAGCGCGCCGACCCCGACGCGGTGACTGAAGCGATGGCCGCACCCAGTGTCCAGGTGTGGCGGTACGTGCCCGAACTGGAGCCGCCGGATCTCCTCGGCCTGCACAGCGGAACGGCACGGCAACTCGTCCACTGGGTCGACGACCGGCTCGGGGACGACCTCGCGGCCCGCATCCGCCTCAGCGCCGTGCTCGGGCGCCACGGTGACGCGGACCGGCGCGGCGAGGGGGTCAAGATCGCGGCGGTCTTGGCCGCGGCGTGGCGGTCCGCGGCCGCGGAGCTGCTCCCCGTCCTGGCGGAACGCGCGGGGGACGACGCGGTGGAGAACGCCCTGCACGCCCTGCACGTGATCGCGGCAATGGGCCCGGACGCCGCCACCCACACGGACCTGCTCGCCGCCAGGCTGGACGACGACCGGCGCCTGGGCTCCGGGACCGACCTGATCGCGGACGTCGCCGCTTGGGGCCTGGCGTGGCGCGGCGACCCGCGGTGCCTGCCGCACCTAGCCGCTCGGCTCGGCGACGAGGGCCTCGTCTACGGCCCCGGCGACCTGGGCGGCGGCAATCTGAATTGGTACTCGACGGCTCTGCCGGGTATCGCGGACGTCCTGGCACCGCTCGGTGACCACGCCGCGGTGCTGCTGCCGGTGATCCGCGACCGTCTCGGCGACGTCCCCGAGACCCCGCCGTACGCCCATGTGCGGGCGCGGCCCTCCCGCGCTGAGGAAGGGCTGGTCCGGCTGGTCGGGGCGTGGGGCGCTGCGGGCACTCCGGCCGTCCCAGAACTGATCGGCCTGCTCGGCAGCCGGCTGGAGGCGGCGGCCGCGGAGGCGCTCGCGGCGTTGGGCCCGGCGGCCGGCGACGCCGGCCCGGCCGTCGAGGAGGAGCTGCGGCAGCGCGGGCACATCGGCCACCGGCCCGATGGCCTCCGGTGGCTTGCCCTCGCGCGGGCGCACTGGAGGATCACGGGCGACCCCGCGCGCCTGATCGACGCGGTTCACGCTCAAGCCGGACCTCGAAGCCTGCCGGAGGACCTCCTGCCGTACATCGCGGACCTGGGGCCCCACGCCGCCGCCCATGAACCATGGGTGCGGTACTTCATCGACTCCAGACACGAGCGCGTCCGGTTCGCGGCCTCGTACGCGCTGGGCAGGATTGGCCGGCCCGCGGTTGGGTCCGCTGTGCTGGCCTCCGAACTCGACCGCCTCGCCGACGGCGACCACCGCCCCGCGAGCTTGCCGGCCGTCCGCCACCTCGCCGCACTGGGCACCGCCCCGAACGGCCGCCGCGACGAGCTCCGCGCGATCATGGACGCCGACCACCGGCACCGCGCCTCCGGCGGCTGGCGCAGCTTCACCGAGGACCGCGAGATGCGACAGCTTGCCGCGACCCTGCTCGCCCTCACCGAACACTGATCCACCGCCCAGCCCGCAGGACTGCCAGTCATGGGGGAAGGCGATCTTGTATAGAAGGCCGATGCGGCAGGCCAACTCCCGTGTCGAATCGGCCGAACGAGGCCGCCGGCCGCCCGTCCGGGCGCTGCCACAGCTCTAGGCCCTCGAAATAGCGCAGCAGCGTCCGCGAGGACGACCACCCGGTGGTCGCCTGCAGGATCCTCACGATCTGTGCGCCGGTCCGCTCGGGCGTCTCCCGCTTCAGGGCGGCCGCCAGCTCCAAGACCTCGGTCGGGGTCCGCGGGGTGAGCTTGCGGGACGGCGGGACCATGTCGTCGAACCCGCGCTCGCTCCAGGTCCGGATCCATCGGTCCAGCGTGGAGCGGGCGACCACGACCGGTTCCCCGAACGGACCTCGTGGGTGGTCTGGGCGATCTGCCGGGCCAGCCAGCCCCGCTGCTGGGTCGACAGCTCCGGATCGGCCGCCTCGCGGATCAGCTGATAGCGCAGCTGCTACAGGACCGCGACGAGGACCACGCGGCCGCCCGGCACGGCCCCCGCCAGGTCGCCGCCCACACCCGCGCCGCGGTGGCCACTGCGTTCCTGCGCGCCACCGCGGCCAGGTCTGGCTGGGAGCCGGACCGGTGCGCGGCCGGCCACGACCGGGCCCGGCCGCGCACTCTGTGATGCGACAGGTCGCCAGCGAACGCGCGTTGAAACGGGCCGCCCGCCAGTGCATGGGCGGCACCGGAGCCCCCGGCGCCGACGGCATGACCTGACGCGCCTTCCGTCAGGACCTGCCCGCCCGTCTCGCCGCGCTCTCGGCTCGCCTGACCGACGGATCGTGGCAGCCCTCCCCCGCGCGGATCGCCGAGTTCCACGCCTGGGGTAAGGACTACTGGATCACCATCCCACTCTCGCCGACCGTCTCGTGCGGCGCTCTCTGCGCAACGCCGTGGAATCCGTCCTCGAGCGAGACGCCTACCCGCCCTGGGTGTTCGGTTGGCACCGGCGGGCCGGCGCCCCATTGCCATCGCCGCAGCCGACCGCCACCTGAACTCCGGCCTGCCGTGGGTCGCTGGCATCGACGTAGCCGCCGCCTCCCGCGGCGTGACCCTGGACGAGGCCGTCACCTCCGTGGCCCGCTTCGTCCACGACGGCACCCTGCTAGCCCTTCTGCGCCGCATCGTGGCCGCCCTGCCCGACCCGCTCGCCGCCGGCAGCGGCCTGAACCCGATGCTCACCAAGCGACAACTGCACCCTCTTGTGCCCCATCCGCGCCACCGCACTTCCCGCTCCCGGCCGCCAGGCCCTGAGTTCTTCGACGGGCCACGGGATGCGGCCTCTGCGGGTCGTCCCCAGGCCCGTCGAAGGACTCAGGCCCTTGTCTCGTACCTGGTCATAAGTGCGCCGCCCGGGAACGTCCGGGTCTCCACTAGGGTCAGGTTCACCCAGTTGTCCAGCGCGGTGAAGAACGGCAAGCCGCCGCCCACCAGGACCGGGTGAGTGACCAGCACGTACTCGTCCATCAACCCGGCCCGCATCGCCGCCGCAGCGAGCGTGGCGCCGCCGATCTCCATCGGGCCGCCATCCTCGGCCTTGAGCCGGGTGATCTCGGTGACCGCGTCGCCGGTGACCAGACGGGCGTTCCAGTCGACCTTCCTGGTCGTGGAGGAGAACACCACCTTCGGCACGTCCCGCCAGCGGCCGGCGAACTCGATGTGCGCCGGTGTGGCGCCGGGCTGCTGGTCGGCGGTCGGCCAGGCGGAGCTCATCGTCTCCCACAACCTGCGCCCGTACAGAGCCAGGCCCGTCGCCCCCACCCGGTCGGACCACCACTGGAACAGCTCGTCACTCGGCGCGTCCCAGCCGAGCTCGTCGCCGGGCGCGGCGACGTAGCCGTCCAGGCTCACGTTCATGCCGTATGTCAGTTTCCGCATAGTGCCAGCCTCCTGTGAGTCGATCTCACACGTACAGACGGGCGCGGCGCGGAAACCTAATCGGTCAGGCCACACCGGCCCCACACCGAGGGGTTCACCACGCCAAACGTTCATCCGCCGCACCGCATGCACGTTGCCGGCTTGGGCTCGGGCGAGCGATCCGAGGCGGCGAGAGCTGGGGGACGCTGTTGGAGGCGATCGGCGAGTGGAAACACAAAACGGCGGGAGGGGAAACTTTCCCCTCCCGCCGCCGGGTGTTGTCCTTCACTTGCCGCTGATGGCTCCGATGACCAGGCCACTGTAGACGGCCAGCTGGAAGCCCATGAGGGCGAGCGAGAAGGCGGCGTAGGCCCCGCCGAGGGCGTAGTTGGCGCCCTGGATGATCAGGAAGGCCCCGGTGAAGCAGTAGACAGCCAGCCTGGCGCCGCCGGAGCGACGCCAGGCGAGCCCGAGCAGGGCACCGAGTAGGCCACCGCCCAGACCGAGCGGTATCACCGCAACGAAGTCGGGACGGTCGTACATGCGGATGCCCAGGTCAGCAGCGAGGTAGCCGAAGACGCCGCCGAGGACGCTGGCGGCACTGACGGCGCTGGCGCGTCGAACACACGTCGACATGATGATTCCCCCTGTTTGTAAGGCGTCCGGACTGGATGCCGGCTCGCGCGATTCAGGAACGATAGGCCACACCCGCGGCGTATACGCAAGCGGAACTCGGCCCGAGATGGAGAAACCGCAACGCCAGCGGAGGACGACGGCACTCGGACGACGAGCATGGTGCGCAGATGTGCTATCGAATCGTGCGGCGTTACGTCGCCGCGCGGAGGCCGCAGATCCAGGTGGAGGCCAGGTGGGCGCCCATCTCGCGTTGGTCAGCGAGGGCCGGACGGCGCGGGCCGCCGCGCGGCGCGGGTTGTTGGACGAGGATCAACTTGATCGCGAACTCGGCTGGACTTTCGGCTCCGACTCTGCCACGGTCTTGCACGGCTCCCCCTCAGTGGGATTGCTCTGCTTCGTGCAGTCCGTAACGAAAAGGTTGATTCAACATGTGCCACACGACCTGCCGCAGGACCACCGTCCAGTTCACCATGCCGGGCACCTTGGGAAACACGCACGGCGAGCACTATGTCCACTCCTTCGAACGCGTCTTCGGCATCGATGCGCAGGCGATCGAGGAGAGTGCGCTTGCCCGGGCGCATGCCCTCTTCGGCCCCGACATGGAACTGCGGGTGGTGCGCGACTACACGGTCTCCATCAACCTCGAAGGTGTCTTCTACAGCCCCGAGGTGAAGGTCGAGACCGTCGGCCCACGAGTCGAGGCCAACGTCACCGTGACCGGCAACAACGGCGTCACCATCACTGTGCTCGTCTTGGGTGGCTCGAAGAACGTGGATGGCGGAGTTGACAACCGCTCTTACCACACTGGGTACGACTTCGGCCGCAGCAAGAAGGCGATCCGAAAGAGCGTGCTCGCCGAGGCGCGTCGCGCTTTCGGTCCGAAGGTGAAGCTGCGGATCGTGCGCGGCTGCACTTACAAGACCGCCGGCAGCGGCTACTACTCCGCCGACATGAAGGTCATAATCGTCGACTGAACAAAAGGACGCTGCTTTACGTGGAGTTCTTCACCACCATTCCCTTCCCAACCGCCTACGGAAGCGGAACCGGAGGGATATGAAACGACACCACGGCCGTGGCAGCCGGGACCGGTCCTCAGACCCCCGGCGGCCACGGTCACTCTTAATAGCCGACAGTTGTGAACTCGCAGAGTTCGTCGCGCTTCACGACCTCTGTAGCGAGGAGGCTCGCCACGGTCGAGATGCCGGTGGCCGGATGTGCACCTGTGCCCAGGCCGGGTGTGTGCCTGGCGGGGGGGCCGAGGTAGGTGCTGCCGCGATGAGTATGTGCACCCCGGACTCGGACTCGGACGGGCTGCACGGGCGCCTGCGACTGGAGTGGCCCGTGGGATCGGCCACCGGGACACACCCGCCACGGGCCGACACCGGTCATGACGCGATCGGGCCACTGACCGGGTAGAGCGCGCCCGACACCGGCCCGGGGCAGTTGATCGCCCAGTTCTCACCAGAGCCGCCCGCTGGACGTCGCTCCGCCGAACGACCACGCTCAGCGGAGTTCCTGGCTTTCTGCTGTTTCGCCCAGACGATGGAGTAGGTGTGCCCAGCCGTCGCTGGTCTCCTCATCGAGTACGGCGGGCAGACCGCTGTGGCGCAGGGTGAGCTCGGTGCCGTCGCCGTCCGGGGTCAGGGTGACTTCGACTCGGGAGGACTCTGGCGCGATGTCGGGCGCCCCTGGTGTGGGTTCCCAGCCGAAGGTGAAGACGAGACGTTCGTACGGTACGAGCTCCACGAATCGTCCGCGCATCACCGGGCGCGGGCCCTCGTGCATCGCGACCTGCAGAATGCCGTCGGGGCGGGCGTCCAGCTCGGCAGTTCCCCACCATCTCGCCAGGCGTGCGGGGTCGGTGAAGTACCGCCAGACCGTCTCAGGACGCGCACGGATGTGCAGCGTCTGCTCAATCGTCCTGCTCACAACGATCCCTTCACGTCCTGGTCGCTGGTGTGTGCGCGTTCTTCCTGCTCAGTTTCGTGCTGGAGGCGGCCGAGCGAGGTGGGCCACATCGTTTCCAGGAACGTCACCGCCTCGGCCAACCCGTCGGGACGCAGCCGGTAGAAGCGGCGGTTGCCGACGCGGCGGACGTCGACGAGACGGGCCGCCGTCAGCGTTCGCAGATGCTGGGATACCGCGGGGCGACTGATCTCGGGAAAGCGCTCGGCGATCTCGCCTGCCGATACTTCGCGGTCCCGCACCAGGACGAGGATGGCGCGGCGGGTCGGGTCCGCCACGGCGCGCAGCGCATCCTCCATGGGTCACCGCCTTCGTTTGCGCACTGCAGGAGGGCTATGTAAGTGTTTAAGCAACATCTTACATACTATCGGAGACGAGGATCGCCATGCCAGGAGACGGCAACGCCCGTACCCCCGCGATCGGAAAACCGCCACCTGAACGCGCTGGTCGGCCGCTGGCGATCACAGGGGCGCATACCGGCCACCGGGATTGACCCGGAGATCCGCATCACCGGGTCGGACACCTACGAGTGGCTGGCGGGCGAGCACTTCCTCATCCATCGCGTGGACGTGCGCATGAACGAGGAGCACGTCGAGGTCATCGAGATGATCGGGCCCTACGATCCAGAGAGCCGGAGCTATCCCATGCGCTCCTTCGACAACCACGGCAACTTCGTCACCATGCGGGCAAGCGTCGACGACAGGGGTGTCTGGACGTTCGCCGGCGAGACGGAACGGGCGACGCTGGTGATCGCCGAAGACGGCGAGTCCATGACGGCCGAATGGGAGCGCACTGACGACGGCTCCAACTGGCAGCACTGGATGGACATGAGCTTCGGGAGGGCTTCCAGCCCGAGCGCCGTCCGTACAGGTGAGAGGCTCTCGGCCGAGTCAGATCGACCTGGTTCGACCGCCTGAACTGCTTAGCCCCTCTTACGGCGTTGCCATTCGTTGATCGAACCTGGCGTCCCCGGAGAGGACCGCCTCGCCAGGCCTGGCGCCGATGAAGG
Source organism: Actinomadura sp. NPDC000929 (assembly GCF_040492065.1). NCBI lineage: Bacteria > Bacillati > Actinomycetota > Actinomycetes > Streptosporangiales > Thermomonosporaceae > Actinomadura > Actinomadura sp. NPDC000929. The sequence continues at coordinate 16,403 of NZ_JBEUPA010000007.1, forward strand.
GGTTGCCGGTCATGGACTCTCGGCGTAGTCGGCGCGTTCAGCAGTACTGGCGCGAAAGTACCTAAGTGCGTCAGATTCCCCGTCTTCTCCGGCTCCCTAGTGTCGTAGTCACAAGAGAGCACGAGCACTGAGGAGAGACACATGAGCGACGTGAACGAGCTGGTCCAAGCGCTACCTGGCGGCGTGGAACGAGACCGACAGCACCGCAAGGCAGGCGGTCCTGGCGGAGGTCTTCGCCGAGGACGCGGTGTACACCGACCCGCTGCTTTCCGTCCGCGGCTGGGAGGGTCTCGACGCCACGATCGCGGCGGTTCAGGCGCAGTTCGGCGGGCTCGTCTTCAGCCTCGGCGGCGCGGTCGACGCGCACCACAGCGTCGCCCGGTTCACCTGGCACCTGGGCCCCGGGGGCGCCGAACCGGTCGTCATCGGCTTCGATGTCGCGGTGATCGGAGAGGACGGGCGCATCACCCAGGTCCTAGGCTTCCTCGACAAGGTGCCTGCCGCGGCCTGAACCCGGTCGGGACGAACGATCCGCCCCGGCCCGCCATGCAGCCGGGGCCGCTCCCGGTCATTCGCACGAATCGAGAAGAGCCATGAACGCCTATGTCATAGCGCACCTGCGGGATGCCGCGCCGCACCCGGAGATCGCCGAGTACATCGAACGGCTTCCCGGCACGTTCGGGCCGTACGGCGGCCGGTACCTCGTGCACTTCAAGCAGCATGAGGTGAAGGAGGGCGCCTGGTTGCGGGCGACCACATCGACCGACTCCACCGGCGCAGCATCCTCGGCCGCCGCCAGCAATTCACCCAGGCCCAGCCGATCCACAGCCCCCAACCCTCCTCAACCCCCGACGTCGGTCGCTCTCCCCCAGTGTGATCCACACCTACTGATGGGTCCGCCACACACGGGTCTGAGCATCTGCCGGAAACGATCATTCGGCGCGGATGGTTGTGCTGGAGGGGGTCAGATGGCGGCGCGGGGTTGTGTCCTCACTGGGCGGTGACCTGGCGGGACACGATCAAAAGTGAGTCCAGTCGGTTACCGGGAGGGTGGGGGCACGCTGCTCGGTGCGGGCCAGCGCGGCCAGGATTGCGGCGCAGGGGCGCGCGTAGAGGTCGGCGGCGGTCGCGATGAACACCTGCCGGGGGTCGTTGGGCTGTCCGAGGGCCGGTATCTGACCGGTCTTTTCAATGCGCAGCAGCGACCAGCGGGAGAACCAGAAGTGGGCGGCCGCGTCTTGGGCGGTGAGCCCGGCCCAGTGCCGCAGGTCGGCCAGGGTGGCCTGGTGCGGTGCGACCTCTGCCAGATGCTCGGGCGGCACCTGTAACCGGACTGCCAAGGCGACCAGGCCGTGCGGATCGGGGCGCCGGCGCCCGGCCTCATAGTCGATGAGCTGCCAGCGGGTGGCCCCTTCGCCGAGCGCTTCGGCGAGTCAATCCAGGCTGAGACCACAGGCCAGGCGAGACGCCCGCAAAGCCACGCCGTCCAGGCGCGGCGTCCCATGCAGCATAGGATCACTCCTTGTTACCACTCCATCGCATCCTATAACCGTCTTTGGGAACGCGACATCGACCCGGCCGGCATGGCGGCCCCCGTTGCTCTCGGCGACCTCCCCTGGCCTGACCGATGAGGTTTCCGCGCAGCGCCCGTCTATAGGTGTGGCCCGTGTCTCAGCACGGGAGCTTCGTGCGAGCCGGCATCCAGTCCGGACGCCTTAACAAACAGGGGGTAACCATCATGTCGACGTTCGTTCGACGCGCCGGCGCCGTCAGTGCCGCCAGTGGCATCGGCGGTGTCATCGGCTGGTACATCGCCGAACTGGCCATCCACCTCTACGACCGGCCCGACTTCATCGCGGTGATACCTGTCGGCGTGGGCGGTGGCCTGCTCGGTGTCCTGCTGGGGCTCGGCTTCCGTAGCTCGGAGGGCCCCAGGATCGCAGCCCGCTGGATCGTGGTTGCCCTTCTGGTCATCCAGCTCGGCAACTACTTCCTCGGCGGCCCCTTCGTCTTCTCGATCGCCGTCGTGGGCTTCCTGCTGATCTTCGTCATCGGCCAGATCATTGGCCAGATCACCGGAGCCTTCAGCGGCGAATGAAGGCCGGCACCCGGCGGCGAGAGGGGAAAACCTCCCCTCCCGCCGTCACCTCGACGCCTGGTGCATCAGCCCAGGCGCGCACCAGCTCGTCCCGACACCAGGTCCCGACGAGGCGACCAGACCAAAACAAAGGATGAACACCATGAGCGACGTGGTCTTCGGGATCGCAAACGTCCGGAGCTTCGACGACCCGGACAACCCGACCGTCTACGGAATCATGATCGACCGCGACGGTAACCGTCGCGTCTGCAACGGCGACAACGGTAACAGCGCCGGCGACAACCCCGCCGTCGGCGACAACCCTGCCGCCAGCGACAACCAGCGATAGCCAGCGCGGAAGCGCTGACGATCGCCCAGGACTCAGGGGCCCGGCTTATGCCGGGCCCCACTTTCATGCCCCCGGGAACGTATGTTTTCCGCCGCGCGCCTCGTCGGCGGTCCGGCTTTTGAAACCGGCCGCCATCGAATAGGAGCCATCGCAGGTCAGGACCCGTCCGAGGGCGAGGCCTTGCGCCGCGGCCGCCCTGGCGGCGACTCCGCCCACCAGCGGCAACGCCTATTGACACCCGGTGGCGGAGGTGTACGACAGTCGTACTCCGGAGTCGGGCGGAGCCAGACCGCGTCGCCGACGACGAGCACCAGGACCACGAGACGACGAGGGCCAGTCGGACGAGCCCGTGCGCGAACGCCCAGCTCAGCGGCACCAAAGCCCGTCGATGGGCATCCCGGATGAGACCTCCGATGGCGCTAAGCCGTCAAGCCGCTGCGGTGGCGGGCGGGGCGAAAGCCTTGGTCTGGTCGTAGAGCTGCCTGGTCTGGAGGCAGTGGTGGAGTTGTCCAAGCATCCGGTTGAACAGGTTGCGCAATGCGGCGGCGTGCCGGTCTCCGTGGTCGCGTCGCTGCTGGTAGTGGCTGCGCGGTGGCCCGGCTTTGGCTGCCGCGCAGAACGCCCATCTGAATCCGGTGGTCGCCAGGCGATTGTTCTTGATCGAGCGTCGGGTGATGGACACGCTGCGCCCCGAAGCGCGGGTGACCGGCGCTGACCCGGCGTAGGCCTTCAGCGCCTGGGCGTCGGAGAACCAGGCCCGGTCGTCGCCGATCTCGGCCAGCAGCCGGGCGCCGAGCTCATCGCCCAAGCCGGGAAAGCTGGTGATGATCTCGTAATCGGGATGCTGGGCGAAGGCCTCGGCGACCGCCTGGCCGAGCCGGTCGACCTTGACGCACTCGGCGTCCAGGACGTCCAGCAGCGCACGGGCCTGCACGCCCATCGAATCCTCGATCAGCGGCGGCTGATGCAGATGCGGCGGCCGCAGGGCCTGCTGGATCCGGCGGGCCGGCTCGTCGATGCCGCGTTGCCGACCGGCCCGGCGCAACGCCGCGGCGATGCGGGTGCGCGACAGCCTTGTGGCCGCCGACGGCGTGAGCGCGAGCGCCAGTAGGGCGCGGGCGTCGCACCCGGCCAGGTTGGTGGATCGGTCGCCGGCGAAGGCGGCCAGGAAGGCCGGGAAGTACTCGCGCAGCAGCGACCGCAGCGTGTTGAACGCGCGAGTCCGCCGCCAGATGGCGTCCTGGTGAGCCCGAGCCAGCACCGCGATGGCGCGGGCGAGATCGGTGTCGTCGGGCAGCGGCCGGTGAGCGTGAGCATCGGTGTGCAGGATGCCCGCCAGCGTCATGGCGTCGGATGTGGTCGGGCTTCTTGCGGGCGACCGAGCGCCGCTCGCGATAGCAGGCCACCGCCATCGGGTTGATGGCGAACACCTTCCGGGCCGTGCTCCGCAGCGCCGCCACCAGCAGCCCACGCGGCGTCTCGATCGCCACCGGGATCGGATCGCCGGGATCGTCCCCGACGTCGGCCAGCAGCTTCAGCAGTCCTCGAACCCCTCGGCGCTGTCGTCGATTCGGCGCTTGGCCAGAAGCCGGCCGGCCTCGTCGACCACAGCGACGTCGTGGTGGTCCTCGGCCCAGTCGATCCCGCAGAATGCTTTCACCCCGGTCCTCTCCCTCGATCACCCGTGACCTGTCAGTGCAGGTGGCGGTCTGGCCGGGAACGCGCGGCGCCCTAATCACAAGGCTCTGAGGCCTTCCCTCCGATGGAGCCGTTCGCGATACCAGCGACCCGCGCGGGCCCCAGTCTCATCCGAGAGCTCCAAGGCTCAGAACTTTCGCAGGGGTCACCGCGCAGGCAGCTCGAACCACGACCGGCAACCTGCCACCAACGCCACCGCGGCGAGGCCCACCTGCCAGCCTCGGTCTGGACACCCGACGACCCTGATTAGAACTTTCTTACGTCTTTCAACATCGACCCCGCTGGCACGGCGGCCCCCGTTGCTCGCGGCGACCTCCCCTGGCCTGACCGATGAGGTTTCCGCGCCGCGCCCGTCTGTACGTATGGCCCGTGCCTCAGCACGGGCGCCTCGTGCGAGCCGGCATCCAGTCCGGACGCCTTACAAACAAAAGGGGTAACCATCATGTCGACGTTCGTTCGACGCACCAGCGCCGTCAGTACCGCCGCGGCAATCTGGACCAAGCTGAAGCGCCTCCTCGCTGCTTCCGGCTCGGCGGGAGGTCCCGGAGCTGGCGAGTGGTTCGTGATCATCACGCTCGAAACTGTGCGCCCGTTCGGTTCGGAGAAGAGCACCTACACGTTCACCCTCCCCCGGCGGGCTGGTACCGCTCTCACGGAGCTCTACCGGTCGGCGCTGCAGCACGAGCGGTGCCCGGAAGAGCTGAAGACGCTGGTGCGAGGTGGAGGCTCAATGATCGTGTTCTACTCCATCGAGCCCAACCAGCTGAGCAAGGGCGAGTACGCCGTCTTCATCGCGACCGAGGTGCTGAACGGCTGCACTGCGACCAAGGGCCACAGCTTCGACACGCTTACGATCCGCACCGCCACCCGCGAGGCCGTCTACCAGGCCGATTTGGGCCGCCGCGGGTTGCCGCCGACCGCGGCGATCCTGAGTTACTCCATCCGGCCCAACCGAGTCGACACCGCAGCTTGAGCCAAGGAGATTTGGCTCAGGCCTCAAAAGCGCCGTGAGGCGTATCACGGCCAAGCAGAGGGCGGGAGGGGTGACCCCTCCCGCCTTCCTCGTGTCCGTTGCCGAATAGGGCTGTTGGGGATGAAGGGCGGCGGCCGGACGGGCCGCCGCCAGGGCGCGGCCCGTCCGGGCCGGGCATGCGGCCTGGGGGGCCGGTCCCGGCCCGGCCGTCCGCGCGCCGCTAGACGCTAGGACGCCACTCAGCCGCCCATAAGCCGCTAGCGGGACCGCTAGGCCTAGCGAGGACGTCCGGCTAGACGTCCACGGCCCGCTAGAGGACGTCCCAGCGCGTCCCGGGGACGGCTGCAGGACGTCCCGACCGGCGTTGCCGAGACAACGAGCGCGAGCACCAGAACCACGAGCCCATGACCCTGAGCCCGCCGATTTCGGTTCCGGGTGTGCTCAGGTATCCGCACTTTTTGCGCCCAATGCGGCGGCTCGCCGCAGGTCGGCCTTTGCCGAGACCGGCACCCTGCCGTATTCGTCTGTGTCGTATTGGCCGGACCGGCGCGTCAGACGGGGCGGCTGCCGGGGTAGCGGTTCCAGGTCCCGCCGGCGGCGGTGAGGCGCTTGGCGGGCGGTCCCGTGGTGGTATCCGAGGGCCTGAGCGACGACGGGTGCAGGGGCTTGGAGCACGAGTTGCCGGAACGCCGCGGCGCGGGTCTGGGTGACCCGGGAGGCCGTGCGCGCGACGTCGTCGTCGCTTCCGCGAAGTGGGACGAATGCGTTACGAAAGTGGCCGGGGGAGGAGCGGTGCTCCTCCCCCGGTCATGTTCGGCGGTGTCTGTCGACGCCGCCGTGTCAGTTCTGCGTGCTGTACTCCTCAATACTGGGGGGCTCAGGGCTCACCAGCGTGTTGAAGAGCGCGGCGATTACGACGAGACCGATGCCGACCCAGCCCCAGGGGCCGAGCCATTGCGTCTCGTCCAGCAGGCCCAAGAGCACACCCACCATTCCGACCAGCGCCGCCAGCGGCGTGTCGAGGCAGTAGAGCACTCCGGTCACCCGGTCGGAGACCTTCCCAGCCGCCGCGGCCTGCAAGAGCGCCGGGACGAACAGGATCAGCAGGCCGGCCACCGCGCCCCAGCCGATAGTAGGGACGAAGTCCGAGAACAGTTCGCCCCAGCCGCCAAAGGGCAGCACCACCAGCGCCATCGAAGGCACCGACAGCAGGTTGGCGACGGCCAGGCCCTGCTTGACCAGCGCCGAGTCCTCGCCGTTGGTCTCGTTCTGGGCCGCTTCCAGCGCCGCCAGGCCGCCGAAGACCACCTTGATGTAGTTCCAGAAGCACCAGGCGGCCGCCACGGCCCAGGCGAGGCCGACCAGGTCGATCTCACCGAGCCACGGCTCGGTCAACACCAGCACCCCGAGCAGCGCGAGTCCGCGCAGCCCCAACTGCCGCCAGCCCCAAGCCTTGACCGGGCTCGGCTGGTCGGCGCTGATGCTGTGCCAGACGTCGGTGAGACCGACGCTGAGCACGCCCAGGGCTCCGATCGCGGCCACCGGCCCCAGCCCCAGCTTCTGCACCGCGAAGATGTACGCGATGCCGATCAGGGTGTTGCTGAAGGCCAGCCTGGCCACCAGCTTCCACATCGGGGCGTCGAATTCGCGGATCCCCAGGCCGTGCCGCTTGCCCACGTAACTGGCGAGCGCGAAGGAACCCACGAGCGTCACCACCAGCGCCGCCGCCAGAGCGGGCAGCGTGGAGGTGAACGCGAAGCCGGTCTGCTGAACGGCCAGCTCGGCCACGATGATCCCCCCGCCGACCAATCGGATCCGGCGGGAACGGTTGTCGGACATGGTTACCTCTCGTTTGTGTAGCGCCCCGGCTCTCGGCCGGGACGCGAATGGAGTTCCAAGGAACGCCCATGCGCCCCGACCTTGTCGGCCAGGACGCACTCTCGGTTGCAGGGAACCGGGCACGCCCCGACCACGGACCGGCCGGGACAAACGTCATGGCTCCAAGAGCCAGACCTTTGTAAGGCGTCCGGACTGGATGCCGGCTCGCCCGAGGCGCCCGTGCTGAGGCACGGGCCATACGTACAGACGGGCGCGGCGCGGAAACCTCATCGGTCAGGCCAGGGAGGTCGCCGAGAGCAACGGCGGCCGCCATGCCGGCGGGGTCGATGTTGATCTCGCGGGGCGATGGGAGCGTGATCGGCTGGTCCTGGTGGGTGCGGAGGACGTCCAGGCGGTAGCCCTCGGTCAGGCTGGCGGCCAGGCAACGACTGCGCACCGCAGACCCCACCGTCTAGCTCGACTCGTTCGGGCGACCTTGCCCGTTGTGGCGAATCGGCGCTGATCGGTTCCCGAGTGTCCTTGGATGATCGGTTGTGAGTGGATCTGTGGGGCGTGGACTGGAGCGAGTGCAGCGGCGCTGGACTATGGCGCGGAAGCGGCGCGGGGGCTCGGCCGTTGCGGGTGCGGCCGTTGCGGGTGCGGCCGTTGGCGGCGGGGTTCTGGATGCTGGCGGCCGCAGGGGCGGCAGCGTTGGCGATCTGGCTGACCACCGCTTGGCTGCTGGACGTGGCCGATGACGCCCCGCCCGGAACCGAGCGGGCCAAGATCCGGGTGGACGCCGTGCGCACCGGCCTGGCCGCCGGCGGCGGTGGGGGCGCGGCAGTCGGGTTGATGCTGGCGTTCCGGCGGCAGCGGCACGCCGAGCTGGCGACCGCGCTGGGGCAGTTGGGCGCGGCCGAGCGGCGGTCACCGAGCTGTACAACGCCGCTGCCGAGCAACTCGGCTCCGACAAGGCCCCGGTCCGACTCACCGCGCTTTACACCCTGGAACGGCTGGCCAACGACAACGAGCGGCACCGGCAGACCATCGTCAACATCATCTGCGCCTACCTGCGCATGCCCTGTGCGACACCCCCGACCGGCGACTCCGACCCCCAGGAAGAACACCGGGAGAGGGCCCGCCGCACCGCCGCCCGCTACCGTGCCGCCCGCGACAACCGGCCCGCTCCCCTCGAACCCGCAGCCCCTGGTCCAGGCCCCCGTGAGAAACACCAGGTCCGCCTCACCCCCCAACGCCTCCTCACCACCCACGTCCAGCCCACCGCCGAACACCACTGGGCGGGCATCTCCCTGGACCTGACCGGCGCCACCCTCACCGACTTCACCCTGACCAGAAGTGCCACTTCGCGATGGACATGGCCGCGGGGAGGCTCGCCAACACCGTCGCGGCGGATGCGGCGACCTTGAGGCAGGTCGATACCTAGGGCGGCGGAACGGTCACGGTTAGAGCGAAGGGCGGCAGCGTCTTCGGAGTTGTCTCCAGCGTTGGCGAACGGGAACGCCTGAAAGGCGATCTTGTCGCGGGTAGGCAGGGCAAGGGCGGCCGTTGAATGCCGGCCGCCACCGCTGGCCCGGATGGGACCGCGAGACGGGCGAAGTCTTGGCCCACTTCGGTAGCGGTGGCGTGTTCAGATTCCGGTGGTGGGCTCGCGTGGGAGGGGTCCTGGGGGCGTGAGCGGAGCGGTTGGCGTGGTGGCGTCGGTGCATGTCGTAGGCCTCACCGCCGGTCTGCTCGCCTACCTGGCCAGCCCGACCGGCCACGTCACCACCATCGATGTGGATGACGACATCATCGAGCGCCCGCACCTCACTGGCCGCCGCCGGCATCGAAGTGATTCATGCAGTCCGGGAAATGCCAGAACTTGAGAAAAGTCGGGACAAGCGTTTTGCGCAGGCGGTGGAACTATTACTCTCACTGACCGAAGTCCGCTGGCGAGGTCAATACCAGGCTGCTGATAGGCCAGACATCGACGCCCTAGCTGCCGAGGCAGAAGCGGCAGCATGGCGCTGCCAGAGTTCCGAGCTCGTGATCCGCACTAAGCTGCTGTGTGGCAAGACCCTACTCGTAACCCAAGGCTTAGTGCCTTCCCTGGGCAAGCTCCGCACGGCCGTGGATCTAGCCAAGCAGCATGCTGATCATGTCTCGCTCTTCGTTGCCCGTGTCGAGTATGGACGCCAAGTCTCCAAACGACGGTTGACTGACGGGCTTACTCAGTTGCAAGAGGCAGAGCACATGTACATCTCCGACCCACGTCTTCGCGACAGCGATGACCCGGTTCTCCGACGCACCCGCAACTTGGGAGAGATGCAACTTGGCATCACTCTCTTTGACAGTGGAGACCTCAGCGAGGCCTTGACTCGACTGCGCCGTTGCACCGAGCGGTTACGCGAGGATCCATTGAATGTAGAGCTGCCCATAGCACTCAACTACCTAGCCCAAGTGTACAAAGGCCTCGGCCTTCATGATCACGCCGAGGCGATCTTGTGGGAAGCTCTCAGCTTCGAGAGCGCCCGCGGAGGTGACAGTGGTTGGCACGCCTACAACACGGCCCTGCTCGCACGCCTTTTCGCAGAGCAATCAGCTGGCTACCCTCGAGCCCTTGAACTGATTACCGATGCGTGGGCGGAGACAGAGAGGACGCTGCTGGCCAACCTTATTCCCCTCGTCCGTAAGCTGTATGCCGAGATTCTGCTACTCGCTCCCAACAGATCCGAGCAGCTCCTTAAACAAGCAGAACAGTTGACCGTCGCCACCTGTGTCGAAACCCAGCGCAATGGCATGATCCGTAGCAAGATCGCAGCGCATTCCCTGCGTGGTCGTATTGCGCTGCGACAGAACGATGTGACTACTGCTCAGGAGCAGACCCGCGAAGCCGTACGCATTCTAGAAGAGGTCGGAGATATGCCGGCCTTACGAACGGAAGACGTCTTGTACCACGCTGCGGTCGCTATGGCTGCTGGAGACGAACAGGAGGAAGCTCTAGCCCTTCTTGGTAAGGCGCGGCGTGAGATAGCGCGTAAAGCAGAGCTAATTGCGGACAGCGCACTGCGAAGTAGCTTTCTTGCTCAGGTCCCCCTCAACCGCTCAATCCTCGCAGGTGAGGGGATCGGCCGATGGTGTTCTTAGGTGCATCAGCTATAACCCCATTCATCGGTTGCAAAGAATGAGTTTCTTTGACCTTGACCGTGCTGGTCACAGAGTCGTTGCGGTGGGCGGAGTCGGCCGGTAACGCGGCGAGGCCCCTGGTAGATCCGAAGTCGACCAAAACAACCGCACTGCCAGAATCTTTGGTGTTGTTCTATCGCGCTGCGCTGGATCCTGCCGCCCGCTACCCGCACCTTCGTGGCCGAGATGATCGAGTGCTGATCGCGCTGGCGAGCGCTGTCTTCCGGCGGCCAGGCGCTACTGGTGCTGGTGCACCTTCGCTGCAGCGAGACCTTCGCCCGCCTGGCCGCCACGTTCGGCGTCGGCGTCGCAAACGCGCACCGCTAGCGTCAGCGAGGTCATCCCCTGTTGGCTGACCTGACCCCGGACCTGCGGGAGGCGATGCGGATCGCACAGCGCAAGGCGTATGGAACCCGGACGGCACCCTGACGCCGATCGACCGGGCATCGGGCGAACGGCCGGTTGTACTACAGCGGCAAGCACCACCGGCACGACGTGAACATCCAGTTCCTGACCGGCCCGCACGGCCGGCTGATCTGGGCCTCGCCCGCGTTGCCGGGCTCGGCGCACGACCTGACCGCGGCCCGCGCACGGCATCATCGACGCGCTCACCAACCGCACGATCGCCTGCAACGCCGACAAGAGATACGTCGGAGCGTGCGGCGCAATCGGAATCCCCTTCAAACGCAGGAAGCGCCGTAAGCTCGGCAAACAAAGCCTCCTCGCCGTTCTCGACGACCTCCTCCAAGTGGGCCTGGTTGGGGTTGCCGGGGTATGTGGTGCGCTTGGGTGCGGCGGCGGTATTGCGCATCGCCGGGTGGGGACGTTGCTGGTCGAGGAAGAGTAATTACTTTAGATCAAGTCAGCCGTGTTGGTGACCTTGCTGACGGAGCCGTTGGCTGGCTGCCGCCCGAACCCGTCGTGTCCTTCCTTGGCTGGCAAGGAGGGCGAGGGCATCGGGTGATGTCAGAACTTCGACGGCCTTTCGCTGGAACCAGTCGGATGCCGCGGTGACTTCGGCGGCCACCCATGGTTCGTCCTGAGCGATAGCAGCCAGCAGCGTCCATTCGGTCAAGCGGCGGGTGAGAAAGTCCCGCTCTCCGATGACGCCGGTCATGGTGTGGACCCAGTCAGGAAACCGTTCGTCGGTCAGCAGGAGGCGTGCCCGGTCGTCGATGTGGCGGGCCACTGCGGACTGTGCCATCTCCTGGTCTGGGTCCTGCAGGATCTCGTTCACCAACGTGGGCTCATCGTCGGCGCCCACGGCGGCCAGGGCCCGCAGGTGGCAGGCGTAGCGGCGGTGCTCGTCCGGCTCGGCGGGGCCGTCAGTGGGGCTGCTCACGCGGCCGCTCCTTTGGGACGCTCGACAAGCCGGCTGCGGTCGTAGCGAGCCCCGGCGCGGACGAGGGCGACCCGGCGGGGGGCGTTCACTACGCGCCGGCGGGCCTGGGCCGGCTCGATCAGTTTGCACGCCATGGCCGACGCGGCGGCCCGCGAGCCGGGTCCTTTGGTGACCTTGGTGCGGTGCCGCATCGTGGCGAAGGTGCTCTCGATCGCGTTGATGCCGTGCGCGGGGGATGAGGTCCTGCACTGTCCTGACGGGCATCAAGTAGGTGTCCCCGGCCGGGACCCAGTAGGCGGTGATCTTCAACGCCACGATGGCGTGCGCGCCCTGCTGCGCCGCCTGGTACGCCAGGCGGTCGAGGCCGTGCCCGATCTCGGCCTCGTCCGTCCAGACCGGCCAGGCGCGCTCCACCGGCCCCGCGTTCGTGATCGGGACGCCATCGGTCGTGTAGATCGGAATCACCGGATCGTCTTCCCTGTCTCGGCACGTCGGACAGCGACCATGATGTCCGGGCGCCCGCGGCCTACGGCAGGGATCCCCGCCCGGACGTGAGCGTGAGGTCCCCAGGGGCGCGCGGGCGAGTTACCAGGGTTTGGTGGTCCTGTACTTGTTGCCGCCGCCGTTCTTGATCGACGGGGTGGAGCACTTGCCCCAGACCGGCGGGCTGCCCTTCCCGCCCCAAAGGATCATGGGCTTCTTCTTGTTGCCGTAGCTGTTGCCGTAAATGTTCTTGCTGAAGACGTTGCCCTTGCCGCACCCCTCGCCCTTCGTCGTGTCCCGCCACTCGCTGAACGTGGCATAGGAGCCCGAGCGATAGAACTTGTTGCCACTGACGAGGTTGTTGCTGCTGACGCGGACGCGGACGGGGTCGCCCGTCACGTACTCGAACCTGTTGCCGGAGATCGTGCTCCTCGAAGTCCGGACGAGATAGATGCCGTGCATCTTGCCCGAGTTCTTCAATTTGGAGAACAGATTGTTCTTGATCTTCAGCCCGGAGGAGCTCTCCGTGTGAATTCCGCCGTACCCTTTGGAACCGCTCAGATTCTTGAAGACGTTCCCGGTGATGGTGATATTCGTGTTGCCCTTCAGCCTGATCCCGTTCGGGGCGTTCTGAAACGTCTTGCCGGAGATGGTGAAGCTCCCGTACCCGGCCTTGATGCACAGGAGGTAGGTCGCGCAGGTCGTCTGGCCGGGGTAGCGGGCGGCCCGCGCGGTGTTCATCCGCGACCCGTCGAAGACGACGCGGCCCGTGCCCGGGGCGGTGTCGAAGACGATGCTCGACCCCTTCGGGGAGTAGTCCCAGACGATGGGCTCGGTGAGGTGGTGGACGCCTCCGACGATGAGCAGCCGCACGTGCTTGACGCCCCGGCGCTTCGCGACGTCCTGGACCTGCCGGAAGGACGTGAAGGCCGTGGACTTGGCATTTCCATCCCGTTTCGCGAGGCCGGACACGCCGGATTGGCCGGGGTCGACGAAGAAGACCACCTCGCCTGGCGCGGCGTTCGCCGGGGCGGCGAGCGCGGCGCCGGCCAGCACCACCGCGGCCGACATCGAAAGAAGCACAGTTCTGCGCATGTCCTCGCCCTTTCCCACCGTGAACGTTTTCTTGGCAGGATTAAACCCGGCTCCCCCGGATCCCGTCCAGCCGGAAAGGAATTCGCTCCGGCCGGAAGACCCCGCCCATGATCATGATCACGGATGAGAGGAGCCTGCTCGCCGGTTCCGGCGGGCCGGTGACCCGGAGCCGGATCAGCCGCGACCTGGAAGTGCTCGGCCTCGGCCGCGGCGATGCGGTCATGTTCCACACCCGCATGTCCGCCATCGTCTGCGTGGCCGGCGGGCCGCAGACCGTCATCGGCGTGCTCGGTGACGTGGTGGGACCGTGGGGCACGCTCATGACGTACTGCGGCTGGAACGACGCACCGCCCTATGACTTCGTCACCTGGCCTCAGCCCTGGCAGGACGCTCTGCGCGCGGAGCACCCCGCCTACGACCCCGGTCTCAGCGAGGCCGACCACGGCAACGGACGTCTCCCCGAGGCCCTGCGCCGGTGGCCGGGGGCGGTGCGCAGCCGGCACCCGGACGTCAGCTTCGCGGCCCTGGGGGCGGCGGCCGACTTGACCGCCGACCATCCGTGGGACGACCCTCATGGCGCGAACAGCCCGCTCGCGCGGCCGGTGGCCCATAACGGCCGGGTCCTGCTGCTGGGCGCTCCCCTCGACACCATGACACTGCTGCATCACGCGGAGGCGCCCGGCAAAAGGTTCGTGGACTACGAACAGCCCATCCTCGTGAACGGCCGGCGGGTCTGGCGCCCTTCGGCACGCCACAGCGAAGTTCAGGGAAGATCAAGTCTATTGCGCTCTCCCGCAATTGACGTCCCGCCGGGAGCGGCAGCGTGCAACCCACCGTAAACAAGGAGGCTCGTCTGTTCCCCAGCGAGCCGAGCTAATCAGGGTTATCGGGGGATGGCGGTTCAGTGAGTGGACGGGCTGGTGGCGTGAGCGTGTGCCGGTGGCATGGCCAGATACCCCCAAGGTGGCGGGCAAGGCGGTCATCGTCAGCGCGCACTACGACAGCGTCCCCGGCTCGCCCGGCGCCAACGACGACGGCAGCGGAACCGTCTTGTGCCTGGAACTGGCCCGCGTCCTGAAGCGGCTCCCCACCCAGCAGGCCGTCTGCGTCTGCCTGTGGAGGGCGGAGGAGAACGGCCTGGTCGGCGCCCGGCACTACGTGAGGCAACTCGACGACGCGGGCGCCGAGCAGATCACCGGCTGCTTCCAGAACGACATGGTCGCCACCAGCCACCCGCAGGCGGGCACGTACTGGCTACTGCCGGTGGACGGCGCGGACGACACCACCACGGCCGCCGTGAACGCCGCCGCGCAGCGGCTCGGCTACGCCGACCAGAGCAAGGGCCCCACCGCCCGGGGCTCCAGCGACCACGAGGCCTTCTACGAGCGCGGCATCCCGGCGGGCAACTTCAGCTGGCGCGGCGGTGAGTCGCCCAGCCGGCTGGAGCCCCTCTCCACACCCCCGAGGACACGATCGCCCAGAACGTCAGCCCGGAACGCCTCTGCGTCTCCCTCGAACTGATCGGCTGCGCCCTCTACGACGTGGCCCGCCGCAAGAGACGCGGAACCCGGCCGGACACGCTCGGCGTGTCCGGCCGGTTCGCGCCCGAGCGCGGGCACCAGCACACGGAGGACATGAGCCGGAGACCTGTCAGGGCCCTGTGCGGGTTCTCCGGGGCCGCTCGGTCGCGGCCGTGATGTTCTCCCGCATCGTGGCGAGGGACACCGGAGCACGCAGCGCCTTCCGGCAGGCGATCACCACTCGGGGCCAGTTGACCGCGACCGCACCGGCGAACTCCCCGGCGGGGTCGGCGTACAGGACCGCGAAGCCGTGGTCCGGATCGGCGCCGGGGAGGATGACGTGGTCAAGGCCTCCGCCCGTGCGGCCGACCATCTGGATCCGCCAGTCGTACTGGTCGGTCCATGCGTACTCGACTGGGTCGTGTGCCTGGAGATCGTCCGGGTGCGTGATGTTGTGGGCGACGCGCTCGGCCTGCTCGACGGCGTTGGTCCAGTGTTCGGCCCGGACGAGCCGGCGGCGCCGGGGATGGAACCAGCGGGCGACGTCGCCCACGGCGTGGACGTTCGATGCACCGCGCGCCCGGCTGTACCGGTCGCACACGACGCCGTCCGCGACGGTCAGTCCCGAGCCGCGGACCCACTCGTCGTTCGGCACCGCGCCGATGCCCACGACCACCGTGGCCGCGGGAAGGCGGGATCCGTCGTCCAGCCCCACCACGAGCCCGCCGTCGACGGCCTCGACGCCCGTGACCGCTGCCCCGAACCGGGTCCGCACCCCGCGGTCGGCATGGAGGCGGGCGAAGCGCCGGGCGACGGCGGGACTCAGCACGCGGCCGAGCGGAGCGCGCGCCGGGTCGACGAGCGTCACGTCGGCGAGACCCATCGCAGTGGCGGTCGCCGCGACCTCGGCGCCGATGAAGCCGGCGCCGACGACGACCAGCGGCCCGCCGCACCTCAGGTCCTCGCGCAGCGCGACCGCGTCGTCCAGGGTCCGCAGCACGTGCAGGCCGGGCGGGGCGCCCCACGGGGAGGGACGTGGCCGGGCACCGGTGGCCACGACGAGCTCGTCGAACGCCAGGCGCCGGCCGTCGGCAAGTTCGACCGCACGTCCGGCCACGTCCACGGCGGTCGCGGGAGTCCCCAGCTCCAGCCGTATCCCGGCGGCGTCCGCCGTGTCCTCGCCGAGCAGGGTCAACTCCCCGCGGGTCGCCGTTCCGGCGAGGAAGGCCTTGGACAGCGGCGGCCTGTCGTAAGGCAAGTGCTCCTCGGCGCCCACGAGAACGATCTCGCCCGCGTGCCCGGACGAACGCAACGCTCTGGCGGTGCGCACGCCCCCGACCGAGGCGCCGACGATGACGACGGTCGACACGCTCACCCCGGGCTCACGCGGATGCGCCGATCGAGGCGTACCTGGTCTCCAGGTACTCCTGGACACCGAGCTCGCCGCCCTCGCGGCCCAGGCCGGACTGCTTCACGCCGCCGAACGGCGCCGAGGCGTCGGAGACGTGTCCCCGGTTCACCCCGACCATCCCGCACTCCAGCGCTTCGACGGCCCGGACGGCGCGATCGAGGTCCCGGGTGTAGACGTAGCCGACCAGACCGGACTCGGTGTCGTTGGCCAGAGCGAGGCCCTCCTGCTCGGTCGAGAACCGGTACACCGCGGCGGCGGGGCCGAAGATCTCCTTCCGTGCGATCTCGGCGGAGGGCGGGACCCGATCCAGCAGGACGGGCCTGAGGAACGCGTCACCGGGGCCGGCCGCGCCGTAGTGGACGACGGGCTCCGCGCCGTGCGCCACGGCGTCGTCGACCAGCCCGACCGCGCGATCCCGCTGCGCTTCGTTGATCAGCGGCCCGAGGGTCGATCGCGGATCGTCCCCCGGGCCGACGACCTGGGCGCGCAGCCGCTCGGCCAGTCCGCCGACGAACCGCGACGCGACCGAGTCGGCGACGATGAAGCGGTTCGCCGCGACGCAGGACTGCCCGCCGTTGCGCAGCTTCGCCGCGACCGCGCCCTCGACGGCCGCGTCGACGTCGGCGTCGTCGAAGACGACGAAGGGCGCGTTGCCCCCCAGCTCCATGGAGGTTCGGAGCACGCCGGGCGCGGCCAGCGCCAGCAGCCTGCGGCCCACCTCGGTGGATCCCGTGAAGGAGAGCTTGCGGATCCGCCGATCGCCCAGGACCGCCTCGACGAGCGGGCCGGGCCGGCTCGTGCCCAGCACGTTGACCACCCCCGCGGGCAGCCCCGCCTCGGCCATCACGCGGGCGAGGAGCAGAGCCGACAGCGGTGTCTCCTCCGCGGGTTTGAGGACGACCGTGCAGCCCGCCGCGAGCGCCGGCGCGACCTTCCGGGTGATCATCGCGAGGGGGAAGTTCCACGGTGTCACCAGCAGGCACGGCCCCACCGGCCGGTTCAGGGTGAGATGGCGCGCGGTGCCGTCCGGTGCCGTGCGGAAGGTACCGGTGAGGCGGACGGCCTCCTCCGAGTACCACCGCAGGAAGTCGGCGGCGTAGGCGACCTCGGCACGCGACTCCGCCAGCGGCTTGCCCATCTCCAGGGTGATGAGCGCGGCGAAGTCCTCGGCCCGGTCGTGGACGGCCGTGAAGACCTCGTGCAGCAGCGCGGCCCGTCGCCGAGGCGATGTCGCCGACCACCGCGGGAACGCCGCCGCCGCCGCGTCCAGGGCGTCCGCCGCGTCCTCGACGCCGGCGTCCGCGACGGTCGCGATGACTTCCCCGGTCGCGGGGTCGAGGACGGGGAACCTCGTACCCCCGCGGGACTCCCGCCACTCCCCGCCGACGAGCATCCCGGTCGGCGGGGACGCCGACCCGGGGGTCCGCTGGCCGACGGTGTCAGTTCCTTGCTGCATCGGACGTCCTTCAGTAGCCCTGTGTGGTGTCCGCCGGCCGCCGGTGCGGCCGGGGGTTGGTGCACGCGGTCCCGCGCGCCCGAGACCGCGCGGTCAGTCGGACGCGACCAGGTTCACGTCGCTGTGGCCGGCCGAGCCGGACCGGGCCTCGGCATAGGAGGCGCGCAGGTAGGCGATGTCGTTGCTGCCGCACTCGGCGCAGATGGGGGCGCGGTCGGGCGTCGCCGGGTTGCGGTCCATCTCCTGAGCGATGTAGTGCCGTTCGCACGAGGCGCACAGGACCCTGGCCTCCCAGGGGTTCTCGACCTCCGAGCGCGGGTCGAACGGGCGGCGCAGCACGACCTGCCGCTCGCCGGTGGCGAAGCGGCCGGCCGCGTACATGACCGCCGCGAGCACGAACGTGATCGGCGCGGACCACGTCGCACCGAACGAGCCCGCCGCCTGGACCAGGGTGATACCCGCCGCCGACGCGGCGAGCCAGGAGAGCAGGCCCACGGCGTTGAAGGCGGGGATCCGGCCGGGCCTGAACTCGAACTCCTCGGCCGGGCGCCGGTCGCGCCGGGCGAACGCCAGGTACACCAGCGCGATCGCGACCCACGCCACGACGAAGACGCCCTGCCACTGCAGTGACTTCAGCAGGTAGGAGATCGGGTTGGTGAGCATGAGGCCGAACGCGGCGATGCCGACCAGGACGACCCAGGCGCGCCGCGACAGGTGGATCTTCAGCGCGCGGGCGAAGAAGCTCTCGGCGTTGATGCTCGCGAGGTAGTAATTGGCCGTGTTGATCCTGGTCTGGCTGATCCACACCAGCGCCACCCCGAAGATCCCCGCGAGTTTCACGATGCCCTCGACCGCGGAGAGCTCGCTGAGCGGAGCGTTGGTCACCAGGGTGTGGGCCAGGTAGATGCCGACGACCGCGTTGACCACCAGGGTCAGGATGTAGAAGAGGGGGCCGAAGGTGAGCCGCCGGTGGTACGCGGCGTCGCCCGTCTTGGCCAGCCGCGCGTAGTCCCAGGTGAAGGGGATCATGATCCAGACGCCCATGTAGGTCGTGAACGCGAAGAACCATCCGGGCGCGTGCAAGTTCGTGTCGGCCACCGGGCCGGCCGTGAGCCAGTCGTTGGAGTAGCCGTGGCGCGCCACCGCCCAGATCACGACCACGATGAGCCCGATGTAGTAGAAGGGCAGGAGGATGCCGTTGATCTTGTCCAGCCACTGGCGCACCCCGCCGATGACGATGGGGATGCTGTAGGCGGCCACGACGAAGTACCAGAGCTGGATGGAGCCCCAATCGGTGTACTGGTGCAGCACTGACGCGATGACGGAGCCCTCGAACACGCCGTAGTAGAGCGCGGTGGCCCCGATGATCAGTGGTGCGACCACCGACCCCAGGTAGCCGAACAGACAGCGCGAGAACAGCGCGCTGGAGATCCCGGTGCGTGCGGCGTAGCGGCTGATCAGCCCGCCGATCACGCTGTAGGCGATGGCGGAGAGTCCGAGCCCGATCAGGGTGTCCACGGTGCCCGCGACGAGGGCGACGGTGGCGCCGACGATGAGCCAGAACATCGCGCTCGCGAAGGCGTACCAGGCCATGAGCAGCGACACGCGGCCGGAGCGCCACGTGAAGGGGGCGACGTGCAGCGCGTAGTCCTCCGTCGCGGCGTTGCGCACGACCTCCGGGTCGTCGTGGTCGATGATGTGGAGCGGTCTGTTTCCCGGTGCCAGGCGTTCGCTCATGGCCGTCTCCTTGGAGAGATCTCGTCGGGTGGGTGACGATTCGGTTCGTGGGGTTCGTCGGTTGCGGGGTCGTCGAGACGGCGGAAGCCGGTGAGGACGAGGAATTCCTCGCGGCTGCCGCCTGGGGAAAGCGCGTCGCCTTAGTCGCCGATGGCCGATCGCCCGGCGAACGTGCGCCGGAAAGGCCCGGGGTCGTCGACCGCGATGCTCACGTGGCCGTCCTGGAGAGTGAGCCGGATCTCCCGGGCCGCGCCCGCCCCGCTCCCGCCGGCGCCCGCGACCAGCTCGGAGGCGACCCGCAGGGCCTCGTCGATCAGGTCGGAGGCCAGGCCCCAGCGGAGCAGGGTGTCGCGCGTGTGCCGGTGGGCGGCGGCCGCCGGCCGGGTCGTCCCGGTGAGGTCGAGCCGGCTGGTCCGCGACCCGGTGACGCAGCTCGTGTACGTCCGGCCGGCGGGCCGAGCGGCGGCGTTGGATTTGCTCATGATCTGTTCCTTGAATTGCCGGCTGGACACGTTCCCCGGCAGAGATAACCGCCGGCACGCCTTTCACTGACGTTCTCGATGGGACGCTCGGTCGAAATCGAACGAACGCGGTGAGGGGGTCCACGATCAGATGTGAAGTGCTTGATCAGGGTGTAATCCCTGGTCGTCGCCCTAGATACTCGCCCCGGCCTTTGGGGCGGGCAATAGTGAAGAGTGAGAGAACCGGGTGATCGGATTGTGCAGGTCTCCGACCGCTGCGTCCCGTCGCCGGGCTCGCGCGTGGCCGGCCGTCCCGCCCAGGACCGGTGAGCCGCCGGCCGGCTGACGGTGCGGCCCCTTCCAGATCCCGGACGTGGGCTCGAATCCACAGCCGGTGTGTGGGAGACCTGAACAATCCGATCGTGTCGTTCTCTCACTCTTCACTATTGCTTGCTCTAGGGGCCCGGACGAGTATCTAGGGCAACGACCAGGCATGACGTCTGAATCGGGCACTCCCGGGGCGCCCGCCCCGGCCCGAACACCTAGGTGCAGGAGGTGCGGGATGGCATCGCGCGTCGCGGTGGACGTCGGCGGTACCTTCACCGACGTCTGCGTCCTTGGGGAGCACGGGGAAGCGCCCCGCGTGGCCAAGGTGCCGACGACGGCCGGCTCCCCGATCGACGGTGTGATGCGCGGCATCGCACAGGCCGGCGCGGATCTGGCCGACACCTGGTTCTTCTGCCACGGCACCACCGTCGCCACCAACGCGCTGCTCAATCGCACGTTCCCCCGTGCCGCCCTCGTCACGACGCGTGGATTCCGCGACGTGATCGAGATCAGGAGGGGGACGAAGGAAGACCTGTGGGACGCCTACAAGGACGTCGCCCCTCCCTACATCGCGCGCCGCGACCGGCTCGTCGTCACCGAACGGGTCGATGCGACCGGCCGGGTGATCGAGCCACTGGACATGCGCGAGGCCCGCGAACTGGTCGAGACGCTCCGGCGCAGGCAGGTCCGGACGGTCGCCGTCTGCTTCGTCAACTCCTACGTCAACCCGGTGCACGAGATCGCGATGATGGAGTTCCTGCGCGCGGAGCTGCCCGACGTCGCCGTCTCGGTCTCCAGCGCGGTGCTGGACGAGATCCTCGAACACGAACGCTTCTCGACGACCGTGGCCAACGCCCTGCTGTCACCGTTGATCGGCCACTACGCGGCGAGCCTTGAGCAGAGGCTGGCGGAGTCCGGATACGCCGGCAGGCTCCATCTGATGCACGGCGGCGGAGGCGTGATGACGACGCAGGCCGCGCAGCGGCACGCCGCGCGCCTCGCGTCCTCGGGCCTCGCGGCGGGCGCGGTGGCGAGCAGGCACATCGCGCTGGCCTGCGGCTATGAGAACTCACTCGGCCTCGACATAGGCGGTACCAGCGCCGACATCTCCATGGTGTCCGGCGGCGAACTGAAGATCACACGGAACTGGTCGGTGGACTTCGGGCACCCGATCTGCTTTCCGAACCTCGAGGTGCTGACCATCGGAGCCGGCGGCGGCTCGATGGCGTGGGTCGACGACGGCGGCGCGCTGCGCGTCGGCCCGCAGTCGGCCGGCGCGGATCCCGGCCCCGCCTGCTACGGGCTCGGCGGCACGGCGGCGACCACGACCGACGCCCAGCTCGTCCTGGGGCAGATCGACACCTCGCTGGCCGCGGGGTCGCAGATCCTCGACGTCGAGCTCGCCAGGCGGGCGGTGCGCCGGATCGCCAAGGAACTGAGCTGTTCGCTCGAGGACGCCGCGGTCGGCATCCTGCGCGTCGCGTCGGCGAATCTGGCCGACGCCTTGAAGATCGTGTCGATCCGCCGCGGGCAGGACCCGCGCGACTTCGCGCTCGTCGCCTTCGGCGGCGCCGGCCCCATGCACGCGGTCCACCTGGCCCGCGAGCTCTCCCTCCCGGCGGTCGTGATCCCACCGCATCCGGGTGTCACCTCGGCGTTCGGGTGCCTGCTCGTCGACATCAGGCACGACTCCAGCGCCATGTTCATCCGCGAGGCGCACGCGGCCGACCCGTACGAGATCGAATCGACGTTCCTGAGGTTGGAGTCGCACGCCCGTAAGAGCCTCCTCGATGACGGCGTCGAGACCGAGCGGATCAGCATGCAGCGGTTCATCGAGATGCGGTACCGGGGGCAGTCGCGCTCGATGCCGATCGCCGTGGACCAGCCGGTCCGGGCGATCGACGGCCTGGTCGAGAAGTTCCACGTCCAGCACCGCGGCGAGTTCGGATTCAGCCGCGACCACTCCGATGTCGATCTCTTCCAGCTGTCGGTCTCGGCCCTGGGCGTCATCGACAGGCCGCGGTTCGGGGTGGCGGGCCGCGGAAACGGCAGGCCGGTCGAACCGGTGGGGCGGCGGATGGTCAGGTTCGTCGAGCCGCGATGCCGGCTGGAGACACCGGTGTACGACCGGTCCGACCTCTACCCCGGCGTCGAGGTCACCGGCCCCGCGGTCATCGCCCAACCCGACGCGACGACGCTGGTCCCCCCGGACTGGACGGCGCTGGTCGACCCGATGGAGAACCTGCGCATCTCCATGAACGCGGACAGGTAGGCATCATGGCGAATCAGCGGGCACTGCTGCAGATGATCGAAGACGACCGGGCGGACGACCTCGACCCGGTGACGGCCGAAGTCCTGCGGAACGCGTTCATGACCGCCGTAGACCTGATGGCCGAACAGCTGCTGCGCACCTGCCACTCCTTTGTGATCCACGCACGCGACTTCTCCGGCGGGCTGTGCGACGCCGCCGGAGACACCGTCGCGCAGGGCAGCCAGGATGTCGCCGTGCAGGTGGGAACGCTGCACTTCGCCGCGAAAGCGGTGCTCGACGCGTTCCGCGGCGACATCTATGAGGGCGACGTGTTCATCCTCAACGATCCGTACTGCGGCGGCACGCACTTCAACGACGTCAGGGTCCTGCGGCCGGTCTTCAGCGAGGGCGCGCTGATCGCCGTCGCCCAGTGCAACGGCCACTGGGCCGACGTCGGCGGCTCCGCGACCGGCTCCTTCGACCCCAGCGCGACCGAGCACTTCGGAGAGGGGCTCCGGATCACCCCGGTCCGGATCTGGTCGCGCGGACGCTACCTGGCGGACGTCGGACGGCTCATCGCCTCGAACACGCGGTCCCCGGAGGACGCCGAAGGGGACCTGCGCGCCCAGGCCGAGGCGACCCGGGTCTGCGAGCGCGAGGTCCACCGGCTCATCGAGCGCTACGGCCGGCGGACGGTCATCGCGGCGTTCGGGGCGTCCCAGGCCTATGTCGAACGCGTCGTGCGCCGGCGGCTGTCGAAGCTGCCCGACGGGTCGTGGGAGGCGGAGGACTTCATCGACGGCGACCCGGGCGCGGGCGAGGGCCTGGTCCCGATCAAGGTGCGGATGCGGATCTCCGGGGACAGTGTCCACTACGACCTCGGCGGATCGCATCCCGCCATCGGAAGCTTCCTCAACTCGGCCTTCGGCGGCAGCTTCTCTGCCGTGATCGCCGGAACCAAGCCCTTCTTCCCCGACGTGGCGCTCAATTCCGGTTTCTACCGGGCCGTAACGGTGGACTTCGGCCCCCGCGGGACGGTCGTCAACGCGTCCTGGCCCACCGCGGTCACCGGGTTCTACGCGGGGCCGTACGAGAAGATCGTGAACGCCATCTTCCGGATCTGGTCCCAGATCATGCCGGGGCGCGCGATCGCCACCTCGTTCAATCTCGAATACCTGCTCCTCGGCGGAAGGGACGTGCGCCACCACGGCCAGGAGCAGTTCATGTACTACGACTGGATGGCCGGCGGCTGGGGCGGGCGCAACGGGAAGGACGGGTCCAGCGCCACGGCGTCGATCTTCGGAGTCGGCCACGCCCTGCAGTCGACCGAGATGCAGGAGCTCACCTCCCCCATCGTGACCCGCACCTGCGAGCTGAAGACCGACTCGGGCGGGCCGGGCGAGTTCCGCGGCGGGCTCGGAATGGTGAAGGAGGTGATCCTCACCGACTGCGAGGGGGCGGTGATGTCCTACTGCTCCGACCGCGCCAGATCGGTGATCATCGGCAGCCTCGGCGGGTCGCCCAGCTGCCCGCACGGCCTGTGGGTCAACCCGGGTTCCAGCGGCGAGAGGTACCTGGGCGCCCTGGCGTCGCGGGTCCCGGTCGTTCCCGGGGACTCGCTGGAGCGGCCTTCGGCAGGCGGCGGCGGGTACGGCGATCCCCTCCGCCGGGCCCCGGGGGCCGTCCGCGAGGACGTCATCGACGGCTACGTCTCGATCGACCGGGCCCGTAAGGACTACGGCGTGGTGGTGGTGCGCGACGCGGACGACCCGGACCTGCACCGGGTCGACGAGGTCGCGACCGCCGCCGAGCGCCGGAGACTGCGGGCGACCCGGGCGGGTCTCCTGGAGACCGACCCGGTGCGCGTCGCCCAGCGGTACCGGGACGGCGAGCTGACCGCCTACGACCTCGTCCGGCAGTACGGCGTGATCGTCGACTGGGGCTCGGGCGAGCTTCTTCCGGAAACCACCCAGAAATATCGCGCGATCCTGCGCGAGCGCTGCTGCTCGCATTGGCTCGCCGAGTAGCGGCACGAATTCCTGACAAAACATGGTCGCCATTCCCGGGCGTGAGCGCGCGGGAAAATCGAGAGGAGCGGTTCCTTATGGCGCTGCTGGAACGATCAAGTTGGTACGACATCGCCCGCGACACGAACTGGACGCCGCGGTACGTCGAGATCGACGAGCTGTTCCCGCCGGACCAGAGCGATCCCTACGGGATCCCGGTCGAGGAGTGGGAGTCCTTCGACGAGCCCTACAAGGTCTCGTACCGCGAGTACGTGAGCGTGCAGCGCGAGAAGGACGCGGGCGCCTACTCGGTGAAGGCGGCGCTCGCCCGTTCCCGCTACTACGAGGACGCCGACCCCGCCTACCTCAGCATGCTCAAGCTGCACTACGGGGCGATCGCCCTGTCGGAGTACGCGGCGTGCCAGTCCGACGCCCGGATGACCCGCTTCTCGAAGGCCCCGGGAATGCGGAACATGGCGACGTTCGGCATGCTCGACGAGATGCGGCACGGGCAGATCCAGCTGTACTTCCCGCACCAGCTGGTGACCCTCGACCGCCAGTTCGACTGGGCCCACCAGGCGCACCACAGCAAGAACTGGGCCGCGATCGCCGGCCGGCACGCGCTCGACGACGTGATGATGACCCGGGACGCGGTGACGACCTCGGTCATGCTCAACTTCGCGTTCGAGACCGGCCTGACCAACATCCAGATGATCGGCCTGTCGGCGGACGCGGCCAACATGGGGGACTACACATTCTCCAACCTGATCACCAGCATCCAGTCCGACGAGGCGCGGCACGCGCAGATCGGCACTCCGGTCCTGGAGATCCTGATCAGGAACGGGCGGAAGGCGGAGGCGCAGGAGGCCGTCGACATCGCCTTCTGGCGGATCCACAGGCTCTTCGCGATCCTCACCGGCATCCCGATGGACTACTGGATCCCGCTCGACAAGCGCGACCGCTCCTTCAAGGAGTACATGACCGAGTTCGTCGGCGAGCAGTTCGAGCGCCAGCTGCTCGACCTCGGGCTGGAGCGCCCGTGGTACTGGGACATCTTCCTCGAGGACGTCGAGACCCACCACCACTGCCAGGCGGCCGCAACGTGGGCATGGCGCAACACGCTGTGGTGGAACCCGACGGGCAACGTCGGCCCCCGCGAGCGGGCCTGGCTGGAGAGCAAGTACCCCGGCTGGAACGACACGTTCGGACGGTACTGGGACGTGATCATCGAGAACATCCGCGCGGGGCACCCGGAGAAGTCCGAGGCGATCGGCATGCCGGCCATATGCAACATGTGCCAGATCCCGATCTCGAACAAGGGCGGAACGGTCTGGCAGGCCCGCGCGCACCAGCTGGACCACGAGGGCCGGCTGTACAGCTTCTGCAGCACCGTCTGCAAGTGGATCTTCGAGCTCGAGCCCGACCGGTACAAGACCTTCGACACCATCGCCGACCGGATGTACAACGGCGAGATCTCCCCCAACACGCCGGAGAACATCCTCAGATACATGGGCGCCGGCGTCATCAGCCCCGGCGGGACCGACGCGCACGACCTGGCCTGGGCGCACGCCTGACGGCACGCCCCGCCCCCCGCACCGGCCGGGGGCGCGGGCCGCGGCCCGCGCCCCCGGCCGTCCTTCAGGAACGAGAGGAGACCGAGATGTCTACGCCCCTTGCCGTGATCGGACGGCTCCAGTACGACGCGCACACCCGGATCATCGACGTCGAGACCGGTTACACGATGGACGAGGTCGTGGAGGCCTGCCTGGCTCCCGCGGTGGGATACCAGGCCCGCCACCCCAAGCCGGGCGCGACCCTGCTGGTCCGGCTGACCACCGACACCGACGACGCGGCGCCCTTCCCGCGGACGATGACGGTCGAGGAGGCCGGACTCCGGCACTTCCAGCAGATCGACGTGTTCGTGGCGGAGGGCGAGTGAACGGCGCCGGGTCCGCCGACCTTCCCGCGGGGGTCGGGTCGGCGGACCGGCGCAGGGAGGGCGGGGATCGGACGGCCTCCGCGCCGGAGGCCGAGTTCCACGAGGTCTGCGCGGAGGACGACCTGTGGGCAGGGGAGATGCGGCTCTGCTCGGTCGCCGGTGTCAAGGTGCTTCTGCTGCGCACCGATGACGGTGACATCCGCGCCCTGCAGAGCATCTGCCCGCACCAGGAGCATCCGCTCGAGAACGGCGACTTCGACGGCACGACTTTGATCTGCGCGGCCCATCTCTGGGAGTTCGACGCGTGCTCGGGTCAGGGCGTGAATCCGGACGACGCGGAACTCGCCCGGTACCCGGTCGAGGTCCGCGAAGGCAACGTCCTCGTGTCGGTCAAGGGAATCAAGCGAAAGTACTCGCACGCCTGAGACGGTGACCGCCGATCACCTCGTCGAGGCGAGAACAGGACAGAACATGACCACCACACCGGTGCACGGCGGGTCGAATCTCGCCGGCCCGCTGTTTCGCGGCGGCGACATCTCCGTCGTGGCCGTAGAGGCGATCGAGCAGGACAACCCGGACAAGGAGATCCACGTCGCCGACCACCGGACTTACGTCCGGGTCGAGGCGGAAGGGGGACTGGTGATCCGGCGCCGGACGATGGAGCAGCTGCTCGGCCGGACGTTCTCGATGCAGGAACTGGAGGTCAGCCTGACCGGCTACTCCGGTCAGATCGAGACGCACGACGAATACATGCGCTGGTACTTCCTGAAGCAGTCCTGACGTCCACCCCTGAAGGAAAAGACCGAGGAGAAACCCATGAGCGATGCCAACGACGTCTCCAGGCCATTGAAGACGTGGAGTCACCTGGCGAAGAACCGGCGCCGGCCGACCGAGTACGAGATCGTCTCGACCAAGCTGCTCTGGAGCACCGACGACGAGGCCCCCTGGGCCATGGGGCCGGATGTGCCGCTGAGCAAGTGGTACGTCAAATACCGCAATGAATCGCCCCTCAGGCACGCCGACTGGGACGGTTTCCGGGATCCCGACCAGATCGTCTACCGGACGTACAACATGATCCAGGACGGGCAGGAGTCGCATGTCGACGGCCTGCTCGACGACCACAGCAAGAACGAGCACGACAGCGGCATGTCCGACGAGTGGGTCGCCCAGCTGGCGCGCCTCTACACGCCGAGCCGGTACCTGCTGCACACCGTGCAGATGTCGGCCGCCTACCTCGCGGCGCTCGCACCGTCGAGCACGATCGAGAACTGCTTCATCTTCGAGTCGGGCGACCACCTGCGGTGGGTCTCGCGCGTGGCCTACCGGACGGCGGAACTCGCCACCGCCCATCCCTCGGCCGGGTTCGGCCGTCAGGAGCGCGCCCGCTGGGAGGACGACGAGGCGTGGCAGGGATTCCGGGAGCTGATGGAGCGCGCGCTCGTCGCGTGGGACTGGGCCGAGCAGTTCGTCGCGGTCAACCTCGTGGCCCGGCCGGCGATCGACGCGGCCATGCTCCGGGCGCTTTCGGCCGTCGCCCAGGAGAACGGGGACACGCTGCTGGCCCTGCTGTGCCGTGCCCAGCTCGTCGACAGCGACCGGACCCAGAAGTGGTCGCGGGCGCTCGTCGACTACGCCCTGGAATCCGCTGACCACGGGAAGGCGAACCGCGACCTGGTCCGCGGCTGGCTCGACAAGTGGGGCGCGCTCGCCGACCAGGCCATCGACGCGTACTGCGACGTGCTGGTGCCCGGCAGCGATCTCGGCGCGGAGGTGAAGAGGACGGCGGCGAGCGCCAGGGCCTCGTTCGTCCAGGAGCCGGTCGCCGCCCGATAGCCCGGTCGCACCGGACCGGTCTCCGAGAGGCGGTCCCGCGGCGGCGCGACCCTGCGGGGCGCCGCGGGCCATGCCGCCGGGCCGGTCCGGTTCCCGCCCGAGTTCAGCCCCCTGACCAGCGAATTCAGGATGGATCCAACCCGCCGCACGCCGTAGAGTGTCGAGAACGCTCCCGTCAACGTGTCGTTTAGGGACGAGTGCGATGTTCACTATCGGAGACCTGCAACGCAACGTCGATCTCGGGCTCCAGCTGACCGTCGGGGGCAACCGGGCCAAGACCGCGGAGATCGCCCGTGCCGAGGTGCTGCAACTGGGACGGCTCCCGGCGGCCGAGCACCGGGCGGTGCTGCTGCTCACCAGCGGGCTGCCCGAGGGGGCGGGTCCCGGCAGCGCGGAGGCGCTCGTCGCGGCCGCGAAGGCCGCGGGCGCGGTCGGAATCGTCCACACGCTGGCGGCGGGCGCCGACCAACCGCCCGAGGCGATGGTGGCGGCCGCCGGAGCCGCGGACCTCCCGCTGCTCTCGGCTCCGGCCGACTCCTCCCTGCGCGCCATCAAGGACGCCGTCAACGAACGTGTGGCCCGCAGCGAGCTGGTCCTCTACCAGCAGTTGCTCGCGCTGCAGTCCAGCCTCATCGCCGCCGTGTCGACGCCCGATCCGACGGACTCGCTGCTGCGCCGCCTGGGCGCCCTGGTCAACAGCACGGTGATCCTCTACTACCCGGACGGGCGGCTCCTCGCCGCCACGGGGGACGGCCCCGCGAGCGTCATCTGGCAGCGGATCGACAAGTCTTCCCAGGAGCGGCAGCAGTTCACCGTCGGGCAGTGGCACGTCGTGGCCTCTTTGATCAACGGGCCGGAGGAGGCGCACCGCTGGATCGTGCTGGCGAGGCGCGGCCATCCCACCTCGCAGGAGATCGTGTCCCAGCTGATCACGACTGTCGAGCAGTTGCTCGACGTCATCGCCCTCAGCCGGCGCGCCGCGGCGAACGAGGAGGCGCTGCAGCGGGCCGACGTCCTCCAACGGCTGGTCTCGAACAACGGCTACGAGAAGTTCGGCTGGGACCATGTCCGCCGGTTCGGGTTCGAGCCGCACGGTCCGTGCTTCGTCGCCGCCATCGCCCTGCCGAACTGGAGCCAGCGGCGACTCGACCCGGACCTGCATTCGCAGCAGCTGAGGGACGTCACGCAGATCCTGCGGGGGTTGGTCTCCAACTCCTCCTCGCCGCACCTGGTGGGTTCCCACGAGGGCGTCGCGGTCGTGATCCTGCAGTGCTCCGACAGCCGCCTACTCGACGAGTCCGTACGCGTCCTGCGGGCCCGCGACCTCCAGGCGTCGGCGGGCATCGGTCGCAGGGTGGCCTCGCTCGACCTGATCGGCAACAGCTACCGGGACGCGCGGCTGGCGCTGACCCGCAGCCTGCACCGCCCGGCCGACGGCCCCGCGGTGCAGCGGTTCGAGGACTTCGCCGTCGCCGACATCGCCGTCAGCACCGCCGACGAGGACCAGCTGATACGGCGGTCGCACGACCTGCTCGCCAAGATCGAGGGCAGCGAACACCTCCTCGAGACGTTGATCGTCTACTTGGAGAACGACCTCAGCATCAACGACACCGCGAACGTGCTGAACATCCACCCCAACTCGGTGCGGTACCGGATCGGCCGAGCCGAGGAGCTGATCGGCGGATCGCTGCGCTCGCTGCCGACCATCGTCGACGTCTTCCTCGCCGTCCAGGTCATCGCGCGCAACAGGGCGGGCTCGGTCTTCACCCTCCACGACGACCGGACCGGCCACGCCAAGGCGGCACTGGGCTAGTAGACCGCTCAACGCGAGGCCAGCATCTATAGCAGCGCCGGTGAGGCCGGCCTTGAAGCCGCCTAGGAGGGTTTGTTGGTCGGATGGGGTGTTCTGGTGCTGGGAGACCACGCCGTAGACCCATCCGCCGATGGCGGCGCAGCCGACGACTGCGGTGCCGCCGGTGGCGGCGGCGCAGAGGCCGCCTGCTGCGATTCCGGCGATAGTGGCCTGGTGTTTCTTCAGAAAGCCGCCGACCTTGCCGACCTTGCAGCTCCAGCCGCACGATTTCTTGACCGGTACCGGGTTTCCGCCCCCGCTGCCTTTGCAGCCGACCCAGCAGCCGCCGCCCCTCCTCTTCTGAAGGAGTTGTGGTGCTGGTTGGCGTCGTCCCAGCTCGCGTGCTCCGTAGTTGGCGTAGCTGCTGGGCCCTGGCCGGAAGCCGTCGTCGCGGTACTGGCCGGTGGGGTCGGCGTGGTCGACGGGTTGTTGCCGGCGTAGAAGTAGCCGTTGGCGGTTAGAGGGTCACCGCCGCCGGTGACGGGGTCGGCGCTGAGGAACCGGCCGGTGACCGGGTCGTACTCCCGCGCGCCCAAGTGGGTCAAGCCAGTGGTGGTGTCCTTGGTGCCGCCGACGTAGCCCCTGTCCATGAGCGTGGGCCAAACACCGATCGGGCTGCTGCGCTCGTTGCCGAAAGGCGCGAACCGGCGGACGCTCCAGTTGTCCTGGTAGACGGCGTTGACGGTGGTGTCGGCGCTGCCCTGGTATTCGGGGACGAGGAACTGGACGGTGGAGCTGGAGACACCCGTCCGGTAGGCGACGTTCTGACCGGCGTGCCTGTAGTGGCGGACCGCGGTGATGGGCCCCGCCCGCAGACACCTTCACTTCCTGCCTGGGCAGCTAGAGGGTCATGCCGTTGGTGTCCCTGCGGATCAGGCGGTTGCCTGCGGCGTCATAGACCAGTTTCTGGCCGGGCGGGTGGTGGTGTTGCCGACCTTGTCGTAGGTGTACAGGTCGGTGGTCTCGGTGGTCCCGTCGTTTCCGCTGAGCGACTTCAACGCGTGCCGAGTTGGCGACACCGCTGTCGCCCAGAGGCGCGGGATAGGTGTAGGTCCGCCCCTCGGCGGCAGACGACTCCGGCTCCGACTCGCCCGCCGGCGGCCTCGGTGAGCGAGCCGCTGATGGGCTCGCCCGTCCCGACGTCCACGAAGAAGAAGCCGCCTATCGGTCGACGGAGTCGCGCGACGGTACGACTCCCGCAGCGCGGGGTTCCATGCGCCGGGGCGGGAGCGGTCAGAAATCGCGGGTGGGGAGCACGCCTTCGAGCGGGGCGGGGATGGGGAGGTCCTCCCCCAAGGCGACCGAGACGATGTGGGCGTAGTCATCCCCGCGCGGCTCGGAGAAGATCGTGGCCTTTCCGTCCAACCGGTCGATCAGCAGGTACAGCGGGATATCGGCGGCAGCGTAGCCGCGCCGCTTGGGCCCGCGGTCCCGTTCGGCGCCCTTGCGATCCCGCCGACTCCCCGACGTCACTTCCAACACCATCGCCACCCCGTCGGGCTTGCTGTGCCACTCGCGTCCCGCAAACGCACCCTTGGGAGCGGCGATCCCGTCGGGTACGTACTCCCCCTCCGGGCTGATCAGCGTCAGGTTTCGGTGCAACCGCAGGCCGTGGACGTCACGAACCCAGTCGTCGACCGCCACGATGATGGTCTCGTGCTGCCCATCGGGAGTCGGGGACACGATGATCTCTCCATCCACCAGCTCGGCCCGGAAACCCGGCATCACCTCGAGCGCGGCGAGCGCCTCTCTCAGGTCATCACGGACGAACGGCGGCTCTTCAGGCATCGCCGTCATCAGAGCTCTCCTCGCGGTCTCAACGGTCCTGGCAGCTCATCCACAAACTAGCACCGAGGCCCGCCCTCGGACTGGACGTCGACCCGGACCTGGAGGAAGGTCCGCAACACCTGCGCTCGACGGCAACGCGAGTCGCCAACGGCCCCTTCGGTGTAAAGATGACCGTTTGGACGTCCCACGCAAGAGGCCTGGACCGGACAGCAGCACACAGCACTTACCAGGACCGGCCCACCCGGCCCACCCGGCCCACGCCCAGCCTGGCTGCACGGGCACAGCCGGTCACTGGCATCTCGACCATGGCGCGCATCACCGCCGCGGAAGGCGTCGTCAAGCACGACGAACTCTGCGGGCCTGCAACTGTCGGCCAGGGCAGCGGCCGCCGAGAGCGGGTCCGACGCTGTCAGCGGCCGCCTTGCCGAAGACCTTCATCGCGCTCCTCGGTCAAGCGCCAGCAGCTGAAGCGGTTGCGCCCGAGACGTTGACTGCAAGCGAGCCAACGAGGTTCTCAAGAAGGCCAGTACGGCTTCCGTTGCCGAACTCGGCCGACCAGAACGACGCAGTCACCATGATCGACCGCCTGGGTGAGCGCTTCGGGAATCTGCGAAGCGTACGGTGGCTCCCGAAACTGGCTCCCGAGACTACGAAGCGACCATCGCGACACACGAGATCGCGCCATGGACAACGCTCTGACCTGTGGAAACTTGGGGTGGGCGATACTGGGTTCGAACCAGTGGCCTCTTCGGTGAACACGATCGATCAAGCCCGAGAAAAGCCGCCTCTCGACATCGTCGCAGGTCAGACAACATCTTTCAGCACAGCACAGCGCACATCAGGGCAGATCAAGTCCACTGCGCTCTCCCACAGATAGCGCGCTGTTTCTGTCACCGGCGCGTGGCCGACCGCAGCCGACCGCGAAGGTGGCTTACCGTGACAGTCCACGAGCAGGCGCTCTCCGATGGGGCCCCAGGCAGCGTCAGGTAAACCAGGGGTGCCCGCTTGGCGCAGCAGAGGACCAATGCGAGCCAAAGGTCATTAAAGCGCGGCCTCGCTTTGACGCGGAAGCCGGTCAATTATCCATCCACCCGCACTTCCGGGGCGATCACCACTCATAAAGACACCTTCCCTAAAGGCTCAGTCAAAGAATTCCGCGGTCAACTCCACAGCGCTTTGGTTTAGCGGAGATTCTTCGACCATGACCACGACACGACGTGACGCCACTGGGCGTTCGTAGACGTTGGAGTCCATTCTCGCACCATATCGTTCGACTAGCGCAGCCGTCGCCGGCCTCCAAGGCGAAACGGCAAGACCCTTCACGATGCCAGCCCGACTGACGCCTTCTCGAAAACTGACGGTCAGTGTCGGGTTGTCACCGGAATCACATCCTTCGAGTCGCTCGATTGAGCCGATATCACCTCGTGGGATGAACGGAATCACGGCATCTTCAAGTTGCTGAAGAACCCTTTTCGCATCCTTGCCGCACCGAAGATCGACCGGCTGTGTCGGGCCACACCCCGACAGGGTTTGAACCAGCAGAACCGAAGCTACCAACCCCCAAGGAAGGGCGCGTTTGGCAGACATCGAAGAACCGTCCTTGCTTTTCGGTGAGACAGTCGCATCCCATCGTTCCGCACGCCCTTGCGCTAGGAGCGCGGTACGGGTCGGCCAAGCTTTGGCCGCGCCGATGCGTCGCTACATTAGATAGCCGTAACGATAGTACCAGTATCCATAATATCTAAGGAGGTAGAAGACGCCGTTAGCTCCCCAGTAGTAGTTGAACACCCGCAATGTGCCTCGATAGGCACGCGCGAACCACCGGGCTATGAAGTTATTGTATCGATCCTTCGCCGTATCATTGCCAGACTCGTAGATCTCATGAGCGTCTCCGATCAGCTTCGCCGCCCTGTAGCCCAGATAGAACGTGAGGCTACCCTGCCAGATGAAATGACGAACAGCGTTGGTGATTCCACTGCCCCCCAGGCCTTTTGACCATTTAGCAGCATTTACCGATATGCTGACCGCCTTGATACACGAACCGAATCCCAGGCGCATGCAGACACCGCTTTCGATGAAGTGCCGAAAGAGCTTTCGCCAAGAGATTCTGCCGTCGAGGTCGGTGCAGTTGACCGGGTCCGCGGTGCAGTATTCGTAGGCGTTTTCGTTTCCGCCGTGCACGGGATCGGTCTGCAGGAAGCGGCCAGTGTTGGGGTCGTAGAGGCGAACGCCCATGAGCGACACCCCGGTGAGGGTTTCGCTAGAGCGTTGGTACCCGCCGAGCCAGCCATAGCGGATGGATGGCGAGCCCTGGCGTTGGTTGCCGTATTCGTCGGTGTCGATGACAGTCGGCGCTTGACCGGCGTCTAGTGGCAAGATGACCGCGACGTGGCCGCGCAGGGTGTTCAGATAGAGTGCGGTACCTCCAGTCTTGGCGGTGGTGGCGGCCAGTTCGCCGGTGAGCCCGACGATGTTCCTGCTGATGGCGCCAGTGGCGGTGTTCTCAACGATCCAGCGGGGTCTGTCGGAGTCGTCTCCGTAGTGGTTGAGCTTTGCCTCGAGCTGGTTCCAGGTGCCAGACGTGTTCGTCTCGGTGGTCCATGACCGATAGCGCATGGCTGCATCCAGTTGCCAGGTCCTGCGCTGGCTCCCGGCGGTCTGCTGACGGACCAGATCGTTGGCGTAGTAGGAGTAGCCAGCACCGCCGGGCACAGAGATGGTGCGACCGAAGGCATCGTAGGCGTAGCCGCTGTTGACCAGCCGGTCGGCGGAGTCGTAGTTGGAGGTCAGGCTTGTTCCTCCACTGGCAGGGCAGTCGATCCCCGGCTCGCTGACCAGAGTTCTCAGAAGGTTCCGGTTGGTGTTGTCGTCGAAGCCGTACGAGCGACGGGTGCAGATGTTGTCCGTGGTGTCCTCAGCCTGGACGAGGCGGCCCAGCTTGTCGTATCGGTAGGTCTGCTGTGTGACACCGCCGGGTGTGCCGACCCGCGTGGTGGCCTGCCCGAAGATCGAGACTGTCTGGGTGTCGCTGGCCACGATCATGCCGTCGCTGTTGCGAGTGTAGGAGCGTGCGACGGGGTTCCCGGCCGTGTCGGTGGTGGTGGTCGTGGTGTATCCGCCGGGAAGCGTCTGCTCGTACACTCGCCCGTCCGCGTCGTACCGGCCACTGAAGGTACCGGCGACTGAGTCAGTGATCGCGGTTGGCACACCGCGGGGGTCTACCGCGGTGTCGTAGGTGTAGGTGGTGGTGGACGGTGCCGAGTCGGTCACCTTGACCGGGCGGCCCAGCCGATCGTACTCGGCCTTGGTCATGCCGCCGTCGGCGTCGGTGTAGGACGTCTGCCGGCCTAGCTTGTCGTAGCCGCGGGTGATCGTTCCACCGGTCGGGGAAGCGCTGGTCGTGGTCAGCCCTGTGACGCTGTCATAAGTGGTCGTAGTTTCGGGAACCGCCGCGCCCGAACCGCCCGAGACGGTGGTCTTGACAGGCCGCCCGGCATCGTCGTGAGTCGTCGTCGTAGTCCGGGTCGCACCGTTGGCGGTCTCGGTGACGGTCGTGGGCTGCCCGTACAGTCCGTATTCGGTACGGGTGGTCGCCAGTTCCGATGGATTGGAGCCACCGCCAGTGATCACTCCGGCCGGTCCGGTCGTGCAAACCAGATCAGCCCATTCGGGGCGTCCACCGCAGGGCCCGGTGCCGTCGGCGCTGTAGTAGGTGGTCACTCTCGCTCCGGCGTCCGTGCCGGAGCTCTTGGGCTGCGTGCTCTTGGTCTCTCTGCCTCTGGAGTCGTACTCGACCTGCCGGGTGATCGACAGGCTTCCGGGGTCTTCGGTGGTGGCGGAGGGAACGCCCTTGGCCCAGTCATAGCTGGTGGTCTGCACTCGGCCGTCCGCCAGTACGGTGGGATAGGCGGGCAACTGGGCTCCCTCGCTGACTTTGGTGACCTGATCCTGGACGACGGCGGAACCGTCGGTGGGGCGTCCCGCGTCATACTCGTTCTGTTTCCAGGGACGCGCCATGACCAGCAAGCCAGATGCCGCGACCTTCTCATTGGAGACGATCAGATCCTGATCGAGGGTCACCTGATGCAACGGTCCTAGCTTTTGTAGTTCCTGCACCCCATCGTCGCTGTAGGTGGTCCGTTCGGAGAGCATTTCGGCGCGCTCAGCACTCGGCAGGTTCGCGATCCCCAGCTCAGTGAGGGCTTGCTGGTCGGCGGCGGTTCCGCCGAGCGCGATGTTCCGGTTGGCGGCGCTCAGGGCACGCACCTTGTTGCCGTATCGGTCATATTCGGTCGTCGTGACGAAGCTGGCGGTGTTCGCGGTGTTCACTTCCCGGCCGGAGGCGTTGAGGTAGGTGATGGCAGCGCGTCTGTAGTCTCCGGCCGACAGGTCATCACCTGTGTGGGAAGCGGGTGTCGCGTCGGAGGGAAAAATCGCGGTCCCGTCGGTCGGACTCTCGGTCTGCCCCCACCGGGACCGTCCGACGATGCCGAGTTCCACAGGAGCCTTGGCCCCGGTGACGGGCACATCGTAGACGAGCGCCGTGACGGCGTCCCCCTCAACCGTGTCGGTACTGCCCTGCTTGAGCGCGGGGCGCGACGCTTTCAGCAGCATGCCCGCACCGGCCGTCTC
The DNA here is from genome assembly GCF_040492065.1 of Actinomadura sp. NPDC000929. NCBI lineage: Bacteria > Bacillati > Actinomycetota > Actinomycetes > Streptosporangiales > Thermomonosporaceae > Actinomadura > Actinomadura sp. NPDC000929. The sequence goes on from NZ_JBEUPA010000007.1 coordinate 52,637, forward strand.
GGTTTTCCCCGCGCTTCCGTAGGTGAAGGTCCAGGGGAGCTGCCCCGGCGGCGTCAGCTCGATTACTCGTCCGGCGTCGTCATAGCCGTACTGGGTCTGCAGGAGCGGAGTGATCCGTGGATCCCATCGCCGCCGCAAGTGTCCTCTGTCGTCGTAGGCATATCGGACGACCGGGATCGCCTCAGCGGCACTGGCTCCAGGCTTGGTGGCCCACAGCCTTACTTCGCTGACCTGGCCGACATAGTCGCCGAACGCGCTAGCCGTGGCGGTGGTGGCGGTGGCGTAGGTGAATTCGAGCACGCGGCATCCGCGGGTCGAGGGAGAGTTCTCACAGGTGCTCGATGCTACGCCGCTGGAGGCACCGATGATTCGCTTCGGACGAGCGAGCTTCTTGCCATCGACCGTTACGGCCTCGGACACGACGTTGGCCGTAGTGTCGTCCAAGCCAGCCCGCAAGGAAGTCGTCACCTGCCAGGTGACCGCGTTCGGTTCGGTCTTGGCGAAGCGGGTGACGGCTCCAGATGTGCTCTCGGTCAACGTGAACGTGCCGGTGAAGGAGCCTGTGAGTTTGAGGTCTTCGTTCCCAGGCTCGGGAACCCACCCCGTCTGGTCAGCATTGGCCGTGAAGTGCAGCGCTGATCCGTCCTCCTCAACCACGTCCAACGAGGTCTCCGAGGTTTTACGCAGGTGAGAGTAGTCGGTGTCCGTCGGGTCGGCGGAGACACCCGCTACCCATTGACCTCCGAAAATGGGGGCTTGCCCTTCCTGCTCGGCCCCGGCGCCGGGCAACCGGGACGAGGCCGTGCGGGACACCGACATTCCGAAAAGCGAGACGTCGGTCTCCTGCAGAGAGTAGTTACCGGTCAGAAGGTTCACTGCGCCTGGACCGACCGTCTTGGTCGCGGCACCGTCTGCGTTGCGGTCGACCACAAGGGCCAACGGCTGCGACTGGCCGACGGCGCCGTTGGGGCCGGCGAACTCAGCTCGCACTTGGACGTTGCCGTCCGGGTTGACCGTTGTGACCGCGTTCCAGGCGAGTGATGCGTTCTTGCCGTTGGTCAGGGGGACCGGCCAAGAGGAAAGCGCAGTGTCGCCGGAGGCAATGTGAGCGGGCGGGATCGGCGTCCATGGGTCGGCGTCACTTCGCCGCCAGGCGAACGTCACCTTGTCATACTTGGTCGGGTTGCCTTCGGCCACCAAGGGCACGCGACGGGCCGTGCGCTGGCCCTCCGTCGGGCTGTCGAACCCGCCGGGACCGACGTGGAAGGTGTAGGAGGCCGGCTCGGACACATTGCCGGCCTTGTCCATCGTGCGGATCTGTAGAACCTGGGTGCCGTCACTGGGCGGCGTCACCGAGAAGGTCTTGGCACCCGCTGCGCCGCTCGTTACCACCTTGTTCCAGTTCGTCCCATCCAGCGACCACTCCAACCATTGGTGGTCCGCAGAGGGTGGTGTGGCGGTGAACTTTCCCGCTTGCCCGGCACCTTTCACCCATGCGTTGGACGGGTAGTCCGTTGATCCCACGGCGCTTGGCGCGGACGGGCTGGTGGTGTCCACCGTGAAGGCGCAGTAATCCGACCAGATAGTGCCGTAGTGGGTGCCGTCATAGCCGCCTACGCGGAACTTGTAGGTCTTGCCGTTGCTCAACACACCGTCCGGGACTGTGACCGAGGCTTGTTGACCTGGGAGGACGGACGCTGACGACAGCACATCTCCGACCTGTGTGTTGGTCGCGGCATCGAAGATCTGGAAGTTGCCTTTGACTTTGTCGCCGTTGGCATCGCCGATCGTCGCACGCAGAGTCGGTCGGAGGGTGTTGACTGCGTAGACGCCGCCGTGCGCCAGGTAAGGCGGACCCGCCTGTGGGTTCGTGGGAGTCTTCGGACGGTAGTTGTAGGTGACCGTCAACTTGGGGACATTGCTCGCCGCGTTGCCCGAGTTCACTTGCTTCCAGTACTTGGTGCTGACCTCGTCGGGTGCCCGCAGTCCCATGCCGGAAGTCGTGTTCTTCGCCGATGCCCAGGTCTGGGCTAGGTTGGTGACGTCTGCATTGATCCAGCCGTCGCCTCCACAGCCGTCTCGCCCCTTGGTCTCAGTCGAGGTCGCTTTGGTGGTCCTCCAAGCCGGCTGAGCCGTCCAGCGCGAGGCCGTTGAAGCAAGTGCGGTGTCCACAGCTTCCCACGTGTACGCCGCACAATCGGAGTTTCCCGAGTGGAAGTTGTACAAGGACAGCGTGGCCTTGGACACAAGCGCGTCGGCAATCGGTGCGGTCTTCCAGTTGATGAACGCCCGTGCCTCCCGGCTGGTGCCGTCAGCGTTCTTGGTTCCTGGATTGCCCCAGTACAACTCGGAGTCCGCAGACCAGTCGACCGTCTCGCCCCGCTGTACCCGAGTGTCGAAGACGTTCGCCAACGCGCTCGTGGACGGGTCGACTGTCACCGGCCAAACCGTCTTCGGGTCGGCAAGGAATCCCGGGTCCGGCGTGAATACCAGATCGACGCCGTAACGCCGCGTCTTCACCTTCACCCCGACCTTGGCCTTATGCGGATGGTCGCTCACCCCGTCTGCCGACGTGGAGTCCCACATCACCGGCGCAGGCAGGTACGCCCTGCGTTTTCCTGTCTCAGCTTCGGCGAAGAGCACCGACCCGTCGCTTTGGGCGTCCGCCTTCAAGCCCTTGACCTTCAACGGCATCGTGTAGGAGAGGCCACCTGAGCCCGTCGGTGGCTTCTTGAGCTTCACGTATTGCTCGAAACCCATTCGCGTAGCTTCGACCACCACGTCCGCCGACCTGTCGATGGCATCGGGGTAGGTAGCCCGGTTTCCCTCCAGAAGCGGCCTCGGCAGCCCACCCCTCCACTGCAGGACAACCTGCTCGTCGCCTGACCCGAGCGTTACCAGATCACGGGCATCACGCTCGGCAGCCTTCGCTTCGCCGAAGGATCGTAGTCGTCTCCCGCCCTGGCCTCCGAGCCTCAGGCCCCGGGGATGCGCGCGCGGGACCACCGCACCATCCGCACCGACTGCCTGCAAGGTGACGTCAACGTCAATCCACTTTCCCGCCTGCACGAAGCGGACCGGTCCTGCGTACAGCTCAGTTGTACGCGAGCCATCCGGGTTTACCCAGGTCGAAGAAGTCTCCGTCCGCTCGGACAACGCTTCCACAGGTCGTCGGGACAATCGCGCGAGCATCCGAGCCGAGGCCGCAGTCTCTGCGCTCGTGGCCCATTGCCCCGGCTTGCCGGCCTGCGACGCGGGATCCGCGAGCGCCGCGTTCATCAGCGAAAAGGGGCTGATTTGGAGGAACGATCCTGCCAACGACACCGACATAACAGCTGCTACACGCCGAAACCAGCTCACACAAGCTCCAGAGGCAGACCCATAGGCAAGATCGCCAACGTCGGCCTAAACGTAACCAGCGCGTCCTCGCAGAGGAACGGTCAGGTTCTCGCACATGGCTATGACATAGATCACTCAAGGTGCAGACAACGGACTCCCCTGGCAACGCGTCGCTCAGGAATCACAAATAACGACTCTGACATGAAATCCGTACCGGGAGACGGCTCACGAGATAATCCGACTCCAAGAAACTATCGCAAGACAAGACGATCCGCGACGGAGCGGATAGTAGACCAGGTCACCGCGAGCACTCGTCAAGCATCCCCTCGCAAAGGAGGCGACTTTCACAGAGAAGCAGGCTGCCCAGCAAAGCTCTCCCAATCGCGACAGACAACCCCGCACACCGTCTAAAGGTCACAGCCCATATTTGCAATCATTATGCAAATTCTCAGGTCAAGAGCGTACAGCAACGCCGAGTCAAGGTTTGTGGCATCGCCAAATAGGAACGCAAAAGATTGTCGATGCGAATTCGCGTTGGCTGCCAGCAAAGATATATGGACTGCCTATACGAAAGTCGCGAGCGAAATATCTCATTCTGTCAATCTGGATAGACTTCGACTCAAACCAGATGCCATTATCCGACTTTGAAATCGATGAAACTTGAGTCACTCAAGCCGTTCTTCCGCAGAAACATCAAGAATAACCTGAGAGAAATATGAGCTGTCGAGCTAGGGAGTCGTCGATGATTGCCCGCTTTACGGTCAGCATCAAATCATCAGTTGGGGTGACCCAAAAGCACCTTACTTCGAACCATTTTCTGGCCGACAGTGGACCTGAAAGACGTCGCGCTCCGCGACTCAACCGAAACGAGCCGTTGCTGGTCGTCTACGACGCCACATCTCGTGCGACAGCCCACCGGCTGCGGAACTTGCACCTCGTCAGCTGGGCAAGTCCATGGCAGCGCTGACATAACAACGAGAATCCGGAACGGCAAAATGTGGGCCTTCGGTGACGCAGGACCGGCCCTTTTACTTAAGCACGTATACCTAGAGTGGGGAATGACCGACGGACAGCAACCAGACGATAGGGGACGCAAGGCTTCAGGCGGGTGAGTAGAGCTCGGACTTGGCGAACCTGACTGGCGTCAGCGTCAGTCAACCGCCAAGCTGCCGTCCGCGGATGCATGCGACCTGTCGGGCTCTCGTTGATGTCCTCCGTGATCAGCTCGCAGATGAACACGGCCAGCGTGATGAACCCCCGGAATGCCGGGACCAGCCGCCAGGCCGCACACCCGGCCCGGGCGGGCTGGGTGCCCGCGGCCGTCAGACCGACGCTCTTGACAGGACGAACGAAGGTTCATCTCCCCTTGGAGGGTTTATGCGCGCACTGTCGAGTGGATTGCGGCGCTGCGAGCGGCGGCACGCAAGGTCATCCAGGCGGCTGCCATACGGGTGTTCGCCCGCCGGGGGTTTGCGGTGTCGACCATCCGCGACACCGCGCTCGGAGCAGATTCGAGTATCGGGTCGATCTATCGTCACTACGCCACGAAGGAAGAGCTGTGTTTCGATCTGCCCGGCCGGGCCGTCGCATGCCTCGTCACGCTCGCGGCGGACAGCCTTGAACCAGGGCGGCAGACCCCCTGGTTCACACGTTCACCACTCGTCTCCTAGCGGCGTCACAGCTGACGATGGCGCTGCCGAGTTCGACATCGTCAACCATGGGGTTACCTCCGACATACCCCGGCGAAGTCGATCGGTTTCGTTGAGGTACGCCGCTCCATGTGGCACACCTTCAAGGATCTCGTGGGGCGCGGTCAGGCCGCCGGCGGCGTTCCTCTGGTCCACGGAGAGCTGGGGTGGTGACCCTCAAGGCTGGGGCCGTTGCCCCCACCCGGCGAGATTATCTGCGAGCGACGACGAGCGGTCGGGCGGGCTGGATGTCCGGGCCTCCGCCGAGCTGATCGAGCGGGCCCAGGCAGGGGTGTCGCCGGCGGGCCCAGACGGGCTTGCCCGGTGCCACCAAGACGGTGCTGCAGACCGCGCCGGAAGCGCAGATTTCCGAGCATCTGCGCTACGAACGGGCGAATACCCGGCCCGCCGGGCGGTAGCCACCGCAACCGCCAACTCGTCCGCACTCGTGTCCACAGGACAAAATCGCGGTACCGCAGGACCGGACGAAGCCTTTACGTTGTAGATCACTACATTGTTCACATCTGCTCTGTACTGCTCTCCGCGAGAAGGAGCGGGAGCGTAAGCAAAAGGCCACTGGTATCCAGCGCTGCTTCTCGTCGGTCATGCCGGAGCGGGGGCGGTGAGGACAGCGTTGGCCCGATGGCCGGCCGGTTCTGCCAGCGGAGATCGCCTCCATCGCAAGAGATGACGGTGCCGGCGGGATGCACGGTAGTGGTGACGGCCTCGCGGGTCTTGACGAGGCAGCGGACGGCTCGTTCGAGCACGGCGACCGGCGGGTCTGCGCCCAGCAGGACGTCACGGCATGCGCGGATGACCGCGAAGCCGGAGCCGGTGAAGGCCGCGCCATACCAGCGGGCCTTCCCCGGGACGGGTCAGACGGTTCTACGTTGCAGCAGCGACGCCTCCAGACGATCCAGGTGACCTGCTATCTGCACCCGGCCCAAAGCAGGACGCAGGCCCCCTTCACACCGGCCCGTCGGGCATGCCACAAGGCAGACTCCAGCCCACCCCGGCTCGTGGTTCCTGAGCGGACATGCGGCGAGCACTCAACCCGACTTCGACCGCGTAGAGTGACTGGTAGCACGGTCTTCTTGTGGCCTCGTTCGCGGCGGGAGAAGGATGATCTCCCGAATTCCTCCCACCGGGCCCCCGTGGCCGCCCCCGGAGCCCCAAGAAGCCGCCCTGCGGGCGCGAGGCCGCGCACTGCTGGACCGAAACCCGTGACCTCTTCGGAGCTGCGACAACGCCAAAGAGGCCTGCTCTTCATTCAAGCAAGCCTCTGACCTGGCAAAACGTGGGCGATACTGGGTTCGAACCAGTGGCCTCTTCGGTGTGAACGAAGCGCTCTCCCACTGAGCTAATCGCCCCTGCGGAACGCGTGTTCCGACGTCGGAAACTCTAGCGCATCTGCGGGGGTGGTCGCGCGCCGGTTTGCGGGGGTGCGGGGCTTGGGTCAGGTCCAGAAGGTGGGGTCTTCGATGTTCCAGGGGAGGGTGGCGCCGTAGACGGCCAGGTAGGCGGTCAGGGCGGCCGCCAGGGCGGCGGCGGCGAGGGCGCCGAGGATGGTGTTGCGGCGGCGGGCGCGGGGGTCGAGGGCCTTCTCCTTGGCTCGGTCGGCGGCGGTCCTGGCGCGGTGGAGGGCGCGCTGGGCCCAGGCGAACTCGGTGGCGAGGATGGCGAGGCCGATGACGATGCCGAGGAGGCCGGGGCCGGGGGTCACCATCATGATCAGGCCGCCGGCGAGGACGGCGGCACCGGTGAGGAAGACGCCGGCGCGCCAGGCGGTGTTGAGGAGCGGGTTGCGCCGGATGCGGGCGCGGAAGCGGTGGGAGAGGCGCGGTTCCGGGGGCGGGGCGTCCTTTTCATGATTTATTGCCACGGTTTTACTCTAAGCCAGCGGATGGGCGCTCGGGAGGCCGCGAGGGTGGGCGGATCGGGCCGCGGGGCAGGCGGGGCGGCACGAAGGAATCTTGCGAATGATCCGCTTTTGCCCAGGTCAGACGCGGGTTTTGCTATGGTGAGATGGATCACAAACGCCGGGGACGCCGGAATGTTCGGCCGAGTTCAGGCAGTTAGGCGTCATAGATCGCGGGGATGTCGGTGGGAAGGAGTACCGCCACCGAGGCACCCCGTGAGCCAGCGGGACCGACGTAAGAGGGAATGGCCATGAACAGCAGTACCACCGTCTCAGCAGAGCTGGGCCTTCGTCTCGTCGTCCCCGACCGCACGACCGTCCCTCTGCTGGCCGGGCTGGAGTACGCGGCCGACGACCCGTACGCGATCCGGATGGCCTTCTACGTGGGCGACGACGAGCCGGTCGAGTGGATCTTCGCTCGGGAGCTGCTCACCGTCGGCATCGTGCGCAAGGTCGGGAACGGGGACGTGGAGGTCTGGCCCGGCGAGGACGACGGCACGCTCAACATCGCGCTGTCCTCCCCGTTCGGGGACGCGCTGTTCGAGGTGCCGCTCTCCCCTCTCGCCGACTTCCTCCACCGGACGTACCAGGCGGTGCCCGCCGGCGAGGAGAGCGAGTTCATCGACATCGACGCCGAGCTGGAGAACCTGCTCTGGCCGTCCTAGCCGGACAGGCGGGCGATGTGGCGCATCTTGTTCATGGCGTCCAGGGCGGCGACCTTGTAGGACTCGGCCAGGGTGGGGTAGTTGAAGACGGCGTTGACCAGGTAGTCGATCGTGCCGCCGCAGCCCATGACCGTCTGGCCGATGTGGACGAGCTCGGTGGCGCCGGTGCCGAAGACGTGGACGCCGAGGAGGCGCCGGTCCTCCGGTGAGACGAGGAGTTTCAGCATCCCGTAGGAGTCCCCGATGATCTGGCCGCGGGCCAGTTCGCGGTAGCGGGACACGCCCACCTCGAAGGGGACCTTGGCCTCGGTCAGGGCGTCCTCGGTGAGGCCGACGAAGCTGATCTCGGGGATGGTGTAGATGCCGATGGGCTGGGTCTCGTGGATCTGCGAGACGGGCTCGTCGCAGGCGTGGTGGGCGGCGAGGCGGCCTTGCTCCATCGAGGTGGCCGCGAGCGAGGGGAACCCGATCACGTCCCCGACCGCGTAGATGTGCGGGACCTCGGTGCGGTAGTGCTCGTCGACCTTGATCCGGCCGCGGTGGTCGGCGGTGAGGCCCGCGGCCTCCAGGCACAGGTCGCCGGTCATGCCGTGGCGTCCGGCGGAGTACATGACGGTGTCGGCGGGGATCCGCTTGCCGCTCTCCAGGACGGTGATCGCGCCGTGCGCCATCCGCTCGACGGACGCGACGCTCTCGCGGAACCGGAAGGTGACGGCCAGGTCGCGCAGGTGGTACTTGAGCGCCTCGACGATCTCCAGGTCGCAGAACTCCAGCATGCGCTCGCGGCGCTCGACGACGGTGACCTTGGTTCCGAGCGCGGCGAACATGGAGGCGTACTCGATGCCGATCACGCCGGCGCCGACGACGACCATGGTCTCGGGGATGCGGTCCATGTGGATGATGCCGTCGGAGTCGATGATCGTCCGGTCGTCGAAGTCGACGGTCTCGGGCCGGGCGGGACGGGTGCCCGTCGCGATCACGATGCGGTCGGCGGTGAGCTTCTGCTCGCGGTCGCCGGCCCCGCTGACGGCGATCGTGTCGGGTTCCAGGAAGCGGCCGGTGCCGGGCAGCACGGTGACGCGGTTGCGGGCGAGCTGGCTGCGGACGACGTCGGTCTCGCGGCCGATGACGTGCTGGGTGCGCATCCCGAGGTCGGCGACGGTGATCTCGTCCTTGACCCGGTAGCTCTGCCCGTACAGCTCGCGCTGGTTGAGGCCGGTCAGGTAGAGGACGGCCTCGCGGAGCGTCTTGGACGGGATCGTTCCGGTGTTGATGCAGACACCGCCCATCATGTCGCGGCGGTCGACGATGCCGACCTTGCGGCCGAGCTTGGCGGCGGCGATGGCCGCGCGCTGCCCGCCGGGTCCCGAGCCGAGGACGAGGAGATCGAAGTCGCTCACTCCGCCAGTGTGACGCCTGGCGGTCCGCCCGATAAGGGCTTCAGGGAACGATTCCCCCGGCCCGTACGGCTTCACCCCGGGTTCAGACCGCTGAGGCGTTCGCACGCCGACCACACCGCCTGCTGCCCCCGCGCGTCGGACGGCCAGGCCGCGCGGCGCGCCCTGGCGTCGACATACGCACCGGTGACGCCCTCCATCTCCGGGCTGGACGCCAGGTGGACGCTGGAGCAGGGGCCCCAGCAGCCTGATCAGCGGGGCGGCGGGCCGGTAGAGGTAGGGGAACGCGCGCATGGGCGTGGCCCGGTTCCCCGGGGTGTAGGCGTGGCCGGGGTAGGCCACGTTGACGGTCCCCCCCGTCCAGGTGGGAGGCGAACCGGTGGCTCATCGCCATGAGGGCCGTCTTGGCGTGGTTGTAGTGCGCGAACCTCCACCCGAGGTACTTCTTCTCCCCTTGCAGGTTGCCGGGATCGATCGTCCCGCCGGGCATGCCGCCGGTCAGGTTGACCACGCGCGGCGCGGCCGCCGCGCGCAGCATCGGCAGGAGCAGGCAGGTGAGGGCGTACGGCGCGAGGACGTTGACGGCGAACGTGGCCTCAACGCCGTCCCGCGTGAGCCACCGCTCGGCGTTCATGCCCCCGGCGTTGTTGACCAGGACGTCGAGGCGGTCGTAGCGCTCGGCGACGTGCTCGGCGAGGCGCCGCAGAGCGGCCAGGTCCGCCGCCGCCGGCGCCGCGCTGGACGCGGCCGCCCGCGAGTGGCTGCGCTCTGACGGCTCCGCCGACCGCGCCGCCCTCATCGACCAGGCGTTCACCCTGCTGGCGCCGCGCCTCTGAAACGGCCGCCTCCGGGCCCGGTCACGCCGTCGGTGGGCGCGGTTGGGCTTCGCCCTCACGGTTCCCGGCGCCCTCGTCCGGACGGCGGCGAAGGATCATCGCTCCCGGGGTGCGGTGAGGTCTTCGGCGAGCGTGTCCAGGCCCGCCTTGATGCGGTCGAGGGGCATGCCGCGCGTCCGGCGCTGGTAGAGGAACAGGTTCGCGGCGAGGGGGGCGAGGAGGGCGTCGGCCAGGTAGGCGGCGTCGGCGCCGGGGCGGATCTCGCGGAGCAGCATCGCCAGATGCCGGTGGTAGAGCATGTAGGAGCCCTCGCGGAAGCGGGCCTCGGGCGGGTCGGCCTCGGCCATCAGCAGCAGGTCCGCCTGGGCCTCGGTGCGGTCGGCCAGGGCGTGCAGGAAGGCGCGGACGCGCTCGGCGGGGGCCGCGCCCGGGCCGAGCGGCGGGGGGCCCTGGATGAACGCGGCCTGGAAGTCGCGCTCGAGGTCGTCGATCACGGCGTAGACGAGCCGGGCCCGGTCTCCGAACCGGCGGTACACGGTGCCGACGCCGACCCCGGCGGCCCGCGCGACCTCGTCCATGGAGACGGCCTCTGGCCCGCGGGTCGCGATCATCTCCGCGGCCGCGCGCAGGATGCGGCGGCGGTTGTGCGTCGCGTCCGCGCGCTCGGCGGGCGGCCGCCCCACCACGGGCAGCTCCCGCATCCAGCCCCCTCTCGGCACGGCATACCAGCCTAACGGGTTTGTATCCGGAATATTCTCCGGTTAAGCTCCGCTAAGTGGAACTTTCTCCGGTTAGGGAGTTGAGATGACGGCGGAGCTGACGGGACGGGCCGCGCTGGTGACGGGCGGCGGGCGCGGCATCGGGGCGGCGATCGCGCGGCGGCTGGCGCGGGACGGCGCCGACGTCGCGGTGACCTACGTGCGGGCCCCGGAACGGGCCCGCGCCGTCGTCCGCGACATCGAGGCGGCGGGCGGGCGCGGGCTGGCCATCGCCGCGGACGCGGCCGACCCCGCGGCCGTCGTCGCGGCGGTCGACCGGGCGGCGGCGGAACTGGGCCGGCTCGACATCCTGGTCAACAACGCCGGGATCGCCCCCTACGGGCCGCTGGAGGACGTGTCGGCCGACGAGCTCGACCGGACCCTGGCGATCCACGTCCGGGCGGCCTTCGTCGCGGCGCAGGCGGCGTCCCGGCATCTCGGGCCGGGCGGGCGGGTCATCAACATCGGCAGCAGCCTCGCCGAGCGCGTCCCCTATGCCGGGTGGACGCTGTACGCCATGAGCAAGTCGGCGCTCACGGGCCTCACCCGGGGCCTGGCCCGCGATCTCGGGCCGCGCGGGATCACCGCGAACGTGGTGCAGCCGGGCTCGACCGACACGGAGATGAACCCCGCCGACTCCCCCGACGCCGAGTTCGAGCGCGGGTTCACGGCCCTCGGGCGGTACGGGCGCGCCGAGGAGATCGCCGCGATGGTCGCGCATCTGGCGGGCCCGGGCGGGGACTATGTCACGGGTGCGGCGATCGCCGTGGACGGGGGGTATGCAGCCTGATGGCCTGGGTTTTCCTGCTGATCGCGGGGTTGACGGAACTGGTGTGGGCGACGGCGCTGAAGCAGTCGGACGGCCTGACGAAGCTCTGGCCGACCGTCATCGGCCTGTCGGTCGCGCTGCTCAGCGTCGTGGTGCTGTCGTTGTCGCTGCGAACCCTGCCGGTCGGGACGGCGTACGCGGTGTTCGTCGGGCTGGGGGCGCTCGGCGTCGCGGTGGTCGGCATGATCGCGTTCGGGGAGAGCGCGTCGCCGGCCCGGCTGGCGTTCCTCGGCCTGATCGTCGTCGGCGTGGTCGGTCTGCAGGTGCTGGAGAGCTCTTAGCGCGGCGGAGATCGGGCAGAGTGGGGGCATGGCGAGGGAGATGCTGGGGATCGACATCGGCGGGTCGGGGATCAAGGGCGCGCCGGTCGACCTGTCGGACGGGACGTTCACCCGGGAGCGGTTCCGGGTGGACACGCCGCAGCCGTCGAAGCCCAAGGCGGTCGCGAAGGTGCTCGCGCAGGTCGTGGAGCATTTCGGGTGGGACGGCCCGGTCGGGGTCACCTATCCCGGCGTGGTGGTCGACGGCGTGACGATGTCGGCGGCGAACGTGTCCGGGCGGTGGATCGGGCTGGAGGCGCGAGCGCTGATCGCGGACGCGACCGGGCGGGAGGTCACGCTGCTCAACGACGCGGACGCGGCGGGGATCGCGGAGATGCGGCTCGGCGCGGGCCGCGGGCGGCGCGGGACGGTCGTCGTGCTCACGCTGGGGACGGGGATCGGCAGCGCGCTGTTCACCGACGGCGTCCTCGTCCCGAACACCGAGTTCGGCCACCTCCAGATCGACGGCGAGGACGCCGAGGTCCGCGCGGCGGCGAAGGCGCGGGAGGAGGAGGACCTCAGCTGGAAGAAGTGGGCGAAGCGGCTGAGCGTGTACATGGCCCACCTGGAGGCGCTGATCTCCCCCTCGCTGATCATCGTGGGGGGCGGGGTGAGCAAGAAGTCCGAGCACTTCCTTCCGCTGATCAAGGGGGTCCGGGCGGAGATCGTCCCGGCGCGGCTGGTGAACAACGCGGGCATCGTGGGGGCGGCGATGGCGGCCGCGGCCGCTCATGACACAGCGGCCGAGGCCGCTCATGACACTGCGGCCGAGGCGGCGCGGGCTCTGGAGGCCGCGCGTTAGGGCGTCCGGAAGCGGACGGTCGCGATCTCCCAGGGGCGCAGTGCCAGCGTGGTCGTCCCGTCGTGCACGTCGAGCGGGATGCCGGGGCGTCCGCGCAGGTCGACGCGGGTCGCCTCGGTGAAGTCGCCCCGCAGGACGGCCGTGGTGGGGCGCGCGCACTGGGCGACCATCCGGGTCTCGGTCCAGCCGTCGCGGAGGCGGAGGGAGGTCATCGCCACGCCGTCGCCCGTGATCGAGAGGCCCTCCCGGGAGGCCGGGAGGGGCGTGGCCGCCCGTCCGTAACCGGCGGCGGTGAGCAGGTCATGGCGGTATGCCTCCGCGGCCTGCAGGACATCGGTTCCGGGCGCCGCACCGGAGTACGGCATGATCGCGAAGCCGACCGCGCGCTCGCCCCGGCACTGGGCCTGCGGTGTGGGAAGCTGCGGCCCGGCGGGCTGGTCGCGGTAGGCGTTGCGGTCCCGCGACAGGTAGCCGATCGAGCGCAGCAGGGTGAGCGCCAGCTCCCGTCCGCCGAGCACCTCGTACTCGGTGACGTGCTCCAGCAGGACGGCGAGGCCGCCCGCGGCGACGAACCCGGACGCGGGGAACGTCGGCACCGGCCGCTCCCCGAAGCCGCCCTCCGCCGAGGGCCCGCGCTCGACGATCGCGAACTGCCCCTCGGCGAAGGACGAGCCGGCCTGGCGCGGCAGCGACATGTGCAGCCGGACGCGGTGGTCGTCGCACCGGTTGTCGAACGCGACGCGCAGCCGCAGGAAGGGCTCGCCGGCGCGCAGTTCCGCGCGGGTGGTGACGGTCACGTCCTCTTCGGCGTCGGACCGGGCGTCGCGGGCGAGGTCTCCGGAGGCGGGCCACCGGTAGCTCCGGACGATGTCGAGCGCGGCGACGAGCGGCCCGTCCCAGACGGGCCGGACGTCCATCGCCAGGGGGTCGCCGACGATGCGGTCCTCGGCGGGCGGCGCGTGGTTGTAGGAGTCGCCGAGGTCGCCGCCGTCCACGACGCGGCCGACCCCTTCGACGACGTGGCCGGACGGGGTGCGCAGCTGGAGCGTGCCGTCCTCCCGGACCTCGGCGCGCAGCAGCCCGTTGTCCAGGACGTTCCCCTCGGCCCTCACCAGGCCTTCCGCGGCGTCGCCCGGCGCGACGGGCCGGACGGCGGTGAGCCCCAGGGCGGGCACGTCGACCAGCGCGGCGACCGTGCGGCGCGGATCGGCCAGGATCCGGACGCGCCAGTCCCCGTCGGCGTCGCGCAGGGCGTCCCGCACCTCGCCGATGTCGAACCGGACGTCGGCACGGGAGGTCACGTGGAAGGTGAGCGTGCGGTCCTCCCTGGACACCGTCCAGTCGCGGATCTCCTGCCCGAACAGGACCCGCCCGTACACCCGCTCCAGAAGTATCGGCAGTTCGGAGGCCGGGTGGACGGCGTCGTCCAGGACGGTGGGCGCGACGTCGAGCGTCTGGACGGGGACGGGCCGCCCGTCCCCCGTCTCCAGCCCGGGTTCCCCTTCGCAGGGGATGTCCAGGGTGACGAGGCCGGTTCGCGGGGCAGGGGTCGGGTTGAACACCAGGTGCGAGCCGAGCGGCACCGTCGCGGCGCGTTCAACGGTGACCAGGTCGCAGACCGCGCGGCCGAGTTGCTCGGCCTCCGCCATGCGGGCCGCGACCTGCTCGGCGGTCTCGTCGCTGCCGCATCCGGTGACCGAGTCGTGGCAGCTCACCTCGATGAGGCGGCGCCACGCCAGGTCGAGGAACCGCTGGGCGTCGCCGGTGTACCAGAGGGCCGTCAGCGGTTCGGCGTACCGCTCCACGAGCCGCTCGGCGCGTCCCATCAGCTGCTTGAGCCGGACGCGGGCCGACAGCACGCCCGGCAGGATGTTGGCGCGGGCGTGCGACCGCAGCTCCCCCCGGACGTGGGGCAGGCCGTCCACGGACGGCGTCTCGCCCGCGAAGTACCCGGCGAGCGTGTCGAGCCGCATCGGGAGCCCGGCGGAGGCGACCCGGTCGGCGAGGTCGGGGGCGGGCGCGGTGTGGTCGGCCCCGTACATGGCCAGCAGCGGCCCGCCGCCCGGGTACCAGCGGCCCATCGCCTCCGCGAACCCGGCGACGCGGCCGGGCAGCAGGGACGCGCCGTCCTCGAACTCCTCGAACATCGACGCGGCGTTGCCGTAGCCGCCCTCGGGGAGGTACTGGGTGCGGATCGCGGTGCCGTCCGGCGCCTCCCAGGCGAACGCGCGGGTGCGGACCCGGTCCGGGACGCCGCGCCACACGCAGGCGTGCTCGATCCCCGCGAGCTTGAGGATCTGCGGTGTCTGGGCGCAGTGCCCGAACTGGTCGGGCAGGTAGCCGACCATCATCGCGGCGCCCAGCTCCTCCGCGCGCCGCAGTCCGAGCTCCAGGTTGCGGACGATGTTCTCCCCCGAGCACAGGAACTCGTCGTGCAGGATCTGCCAGGGCCCGACGGCCAGCCGGCCCTCGCGGACGAGCGCGGCCAGCCGCTCGCGCCGCTCGGGGCGGATCTCCAGGTAGTCGTCGACGGCGGCCATCTGCCCGTCCAGCGTGAAGTGCCAGCGCGGGTCGGCCTCCATCCCTTCGATGACGCCGTCCAGCAGCGACACCAGGCGGAGCCGGAAGCGCTGGAACGGCAGGTACCACTCGCGGTCCCAGTGGGTGTGCGGCACGACGACGATCTGCGAGTCCCCGGTCCGGCCTTCTACCCGCACAGTGCGATCACCTCGTTCTCGTGGGTCTCCAGTCGGTGCATGCCCGCCCCGCCGGCCGGCATCCGGACGCGGTCGCCCCGGACGGCGGTCCGCCGCCCGTCCGGGGCGACCAGCACGGTCCCGTCCGCGCCGAAGGCGACGAGCTCGCCGGCGACGCGCAGCAGCACCGGCGCGTCCAGGCCGGCGGACACGGCCGTCCGGCCCGCCGCGAGCCCGCCGAGGACGTCCGTTCCCTCGGCGAGGACCCAGGTCACGGGCTCGCCGAGGCTCTTCTCCTGCGCCGGATCGTGGAAGTCGCTGCCGCCGAGCGGGACGACGCTCTGCGGCCGCCACACCTGCGCCCAGGCCAGCGGGGCGCCCCAGCGGCGGTCCCACCAGGACGAATGCCAGATCTCGGCGAAGCGGGGCCGGTGCTCGGCGGGCAGCGGGCGGCGCCAGGCGCAGTCGCCGCTGAGCGGGTGGTTGATCGACATGAGCCCGCCGCGGGCGGCGGCGGAGGCGGCCCAGTCGGCGCTCGGCGCGCGGAAGTCGATCCAGCCGGTGTCGCCGAAGACGTTCGCGTGGCCGAGGTCGGTGGTGACCTCCTGGCCGGGCAGCAGCAGGATCCCGGCGTGCGCGCCGGCGGCGGGCAGCTCGGGGTGGTGGCTGACGGTGTTGTGGTCGGTCACCGCGAGGTAGTCCAGGCCGCGGGAGGCCGCGAGGCACGCCAGCTCGTGGACGGTGAGCGTGCCGTCGCTGTGGACGGTGTGGGAGTGCAGGTCACCGGCGAGCCAGCGCATCCCTTCCGGGGCGGGGAGTTCCGGGCGGGGCGGACGCGGCGGACGTGGCGGCGGAGACTCGTCCGGCCGCCTTGGGCTCCGCCCAGAGGTGGTGACGGTGACCTCGTACGGGACGCCGTCCGGTGGGATCCGGTGCAGCCCGAGCCAGACGTGCCAGAGGCCCGGCTCCGGCTCGCCGGGGAGGTACCCGGGCGTCGCCCAGTCGGCGCCTATCGTGAACCGGCGGCGTGCCCCGCCGGACCAGCCGCGGAATCCGCCCGGCCCATGGCAGCCCAGGTCGATCACGCCGCCGTCGAAGGAGAGCTCCACCGTGACGGACGCCGTGCCCCGCGGGACCTCGAAGGGGAGTTCGCGCAGCCCCTGCTCCAGACGGTCTTCAAGAGTCCACCGTCCGCTGTGCACGGTCATCCGCTCCTCCCTCCTCGGTCAGGGGCGCCGCCGGCCGTCCGGCCCGGTCGCCGCCGCCCGTCACCAGCTCGCCGTCGCGGTAGAGCAGGACGCGCCCCGGACGCGGCGACGCCCACCCTTCGGAGGAGAGCCGGGGTTCGCGGCCCTCCCCCACGACGACTCGCACCGTCTCGCCGCCGACGTCCAGGGTCACGAGGGAGGACGCGCCGAGGTTCTCCACGACGGACACCCTCCCGCCGAACGCCCCGTTCACCGGCTCGGCGCTGAACTCCATGTACTCGGGACGTACCCCGCAGACGACCTCCTGCCCGTCCGGCACGAGGCCGCGCGCCTCCTCCGGGACGGGGATCTCGGTCCCGCCGACCGCGACGGCCCCGCCGCGGACCGTGCCGGGCAGCAGGTTCATCGGCGTCGAGCCGATGAACGAGGCCGTGAACAGGTTCGCCGGGCGCCGGAACACCTCCGCGGGCGTGCCGATCTGCCGGATCCGCCCCGCCTCCATGACGGCGATCCGGTCGGCGAGCGCCAGGGCCTCCGCCTGGTCGTGGGTGACGAACACCGACGTGAACGTGAGGCGCTGCTGGAACCTCTTCAGGAACGTGCGGGCCTCCAGGCGGAGCCGCGCGTCCAGGTTGGACAGCGGCTCGTCCAGCAGGAGGACCCGCGGGTCGGCCACCACGGCGCGGGCCAGCGCGACCCGCTGCTGCTGGCCGCCGGACAGCTCCCCGGGCCGCCGCCGCTCCAGCCCCTGGAGGCCCAGCTCGCGGGCGGCCTCGGCCGCCCGCCCGTGCCGGACGGCGCGGCTCTGCTTCCTGACGCGCAGCGGGTAGGCGATGTTGTCCACGACGGTCATGTGCGGGAACAGCGCGTAGTCCTGGAACACCATGCCGACGTCGCGCCGCCCCGGCTGGAGCCGCGTCACGTCCTCGTCGCCAAGGCGGATCGTCCCGCCGGTTGCCGCCTCCAGGCCGGCGACCGTGCGCAGCAGCGTCGTCTTCCCGCAGCCGGACGGGCCGAGCAGCGCGAAGAACTCGCCCGCGGCGACGTCGAGGTCGAGCGCGTCCAGGGCCCGCACACCGCCCGGGTACACCTTCGTCAGCCGCCGGATCGTGATGGACGCCATCAGCGCTTGATCCCTCCGTGGAAGCGGAACCCGTACCGGCGGCTGACGAACAGGTACATGAGCACGACCGGCAGGGAGTACAGCAGCGAGAACGTGGAGATCAGCGGCAGGTCCGGCTGGCCGCCCTCGGTGTAGAACGTGTACATGATCACCGAGGCGGGGGCCTTGTCCGGGTTCCGCAGGAGCAGGAACGGCATGAGGAAGTCGCCCCACACCTGCGCGACCGTCCAGACCGTCACGGTGGCGAGCCCGGGGCGGATGACCGGGACGACCACGTGCCGCAGGACCTGGAGCGGGGAGGCGCCGAACACCCGCGCGGCCTCCTCGTAGGACGTGGGCGTGGCGTCGGTGAAGTCCTTCAGCAGGAAGATCGCCGCCGGCAGCAGCCCGCCGGTCAGCACCAGGACCACGCCGAGCCGCGAGTCGATCAGGTGCAGGTTGAAGGCCAGCAGGAACACCGGCACCATCGCGGCCGTCCCGGTGATGATCGACGACAGCAGGAGCAGGACGTACAGCAGCAGGTCCCGGCCCGGCACCCGGACCCGGCTCAGCGCGTAGGCGGCCAGGGACGCGGTCGTGACGACCAGCGCGGCCGTCCCGGCGGCCAGCAGCACCGAGTTGCGCAGCGACGCGAGCGCGTAGGGGTTGTCCAGCAGGATCCGGAAGTTGTGCAGGGTGAACTCGGGCAGCGACGCCGCGATGCCCGGGTTCGCGTCGAAGGGCGCGAAGGCCAGCCAGAGCAGCGGCAGCGCGAAGAACCCGAGGACGGCGGAGACGAACACGGCCAGCCCCATCCGGCGCAGCAGCTCGCGCACCGTGCCGTTCACGCGGCCGCCCCCTCCGCCGCGCCGGCCTTCACCGCGCCGGCCTCCGCGCCGGGGGCGCGGCCGCGGTCGCGCAGTGCCCGCAGGTAGACCAGCGCGATCACCAGGTTGACCAGGATCATGATCAGCGAGATGGCGGCGCCGAACCCGAGCCGGCCGTCCCCGAGCGCCGTCCGGTACACGTACACCGACATGATCTCCGAGCGCCCGTCCGGGCCGCCCGCGGTGATCAGGAAGGGGGTGAAGTCGTTGAACGTCCACAGGCTGACCAGCAGCAGGCTCGTCAGCAGGTGGCCCCTGATGCGCGGGAGCACCGCGTCGCGGAGCGTCTGCCACGTGGAGGCGCCCGCGAGCCGAGCCGTCTCCAGATGGGACGGTGGAACGTTCCCGATCGCCGCTCCGTAGAGCATCATCGAGAACGCCGTGCCGCGCCAGACGTTGAACACGACGACGCACGCCATCGGGTGGTCGAGCAGCCACGCCGTGCCCGGGGTGCCGAGCACGGCGTTGAGGGTCCCGCCGTCGCGGTCGAGCAGCGCGATCCACAGGAACGCGATGACCGAGGACGGCAGGATCCAGGCCAGCAGCACCAGGCCCTCGACCAGCCGCCTGAGCGGGCCCGCGCGGTCGCGCATCACCCACGCGATCGAGAAGCCGAGCGCGGTCTGCCCGATCACCGCCGACCCCAGGACGAACTGGAGCGTCAGCCACAGCGACCGGTGGAAGTCGCCGTCGCCGAGCACCGTCCGGTAGTTGACGGCCCCGACGAACCGCGGCTCGCTGGCGGCGACGCCCGTGAGCCGGTAGTCGGTCGTGCCCAGGTAGAGCGTCCAGAGCGCGGGGAACACCAGGAACACCGCGACCAGGACCAGCGCGGGCGCGACGAAGGCGGCGGCGCGTCCCCGTCCCAGCCCGGCCGCGTCGTCCTCGGAGAACGCGGCCGGGGACGCGACGTCAGCGCGGGGCGACGTGGGAGGCGCCACCGACGATCCCCTCCAGCTTCTTGCCGTACTCGGCGGCGGCCTGGTCGGGGCTCTTGCCCGACACCACGCTCGCCGTGGCCTCCTGCAAGGCCGTCGACACCTGCGGGTAGGCCGAGAGGCCGGGACGGTAGGACGTGACGGGCAGCACCTTCTCCGACACGAACGTCAGGAACGGGTCGCCCGCGAGGATCTCCTTGTTCACGTCCGTCCGGGACGTGATCTCGGGGGTGCCGGCCGTCCGCGCCTTGACCATCTCCGGGGAGTTCATGAAGGCCAGCAGTTCGAAGGCCTGCTGCGGGTACCGGGTGTTGGGATTGAGGACGGTCACCGAGCCGCCCGACATGCTCACGAACGACTGCCCGCGCACGCCGCGGCCCTGGGAGACGGCGGGGATCAGCGCGTAGCCGACGTCCTGGTCGCGGCCGGCCATCTTCGCCACGCCGGTCTTCGGGTTGAGGACGTCCCGCCAGAAGTAGTCGCCCTCGAACAGGATCCCGATCTTGCCGGCGGCGAACTCCTCGAACGACTTGTCGCGCCCCTTGGCCTCCTGCTGGAGCTTCGGGTCGCCGAGGCCCTCGCGGCCGTAGACCTGCGCGTACAGGCCGAGGACCTGCTTGAGCGCCTGGCCGTCGCCCGTCCACCTGCCGTCCGCCCAGATCTCGGCGCCCGCCCCGGCCAGCAGCGGGAGCGCCCCCTGCATGCTGGTGGCCTCACCCATCGCGGTGCCCGCGTCGAGCTGGATCGGGGTCACGCCGGGGACCTTCTTCAGCGCCCGCCCCGCCGCGACGATCTCCTGCCAGCTCTTCGGCTGCCAGTCGGCGGGCAGCCCGGCCCTCGCGAACAGCTTCTTGTTGAAAAAGATGAGGCGGCCGTCGGTCCCGGGCGGGACGCCGTACCGCTCGTCCTCGAACATCGCCAGCCGCTGGACCGACCCGGGGATCTGGGACCAGCCGTCCCAGGCGCCGGCGGGGGCGCCGACCGCCTTCGAGAGCGGCAGGATGTAGCCGGCCTGCGCGAACTCACCGACCCAGATGCCGTCGATGTCCATGATGTCGGCGCCGGAGCGCGACTTCAGGTCGAGCGCCAGCTTGGTCTTGTACACCTCGTCGTCCACGCCCTGGCCGCGGAACGTCACCTTCGCGATGACGCCCTTGGCCTTCTGCGCCGCGACGAACTTCGGGATCACCGTTCTGGTGAGCCACACGGCCTCTTCGGTGTTCTTGCCGCCCTCGATGGCGTTGCGGGTGATCGTCAGGGAGAAGCTCTTGGCGTCCTTGCCCCGGTCGGGGTCCGTCGAGGACCCGCCGCCGCACCCGGCGAGCGCCGCGCCCGCCATCGCGAGCGCGGCCGCCGCGCCGATCCGCCTCCTGGAGAAGCCCCTGCTGGAGAAGACCATGGGTGACCTCCTACAAGCGTCACCACATAACGTGAACGAAGAATTCGATCACGTAAAGAGCCGGAGATCGTTTTTCTGGCTCAGGGGTCCATCAGCTCGGCGGACCGTGCCGCGAACGCCTCCACGGCCTTCGCCGTGATCGGGCCCGGGGCCGCCGGGAGGACCGTCCCGTCCACCGCCCGGATCGGCTGGACGTCGCGGGTCGTGGAGGTCAGGAACGCCTCGTCCGCGCGGTACAGGTCCTCCAGCGCGACGTCCTCCTCCTCGCCGCCGCACCACTCCAGCGTGAGCGCGCGCGTCACCCCGGCCAGGCAGCCGGACGCCAGCGGCGGCGTGATCAGCCGGCCCCCGAGCACGACGAAGATGTTGCTGCCCGTCCCCTCGCACAGGTTCCCGGCGGTGTTGCCGAAGATCGCCTCGCCGCCGCCGCGCTCCTTGGCGTAGGCCAGCGCCAGGGCGTTCTCCGCGTAGGAGGTGGTCTTGAGGCCGGACAGCGCGCCCCGCTCGTTGCGCGGCCACGGCACGACCGTCACGTCCGCCGTCGCCGGGAACGGATCCTGCGGGCCGGCGATGATCGACACGGTCGGGCCCTCGTCGCCGCGCGCGGAGCCGAGCGGGCCCGGGCCGCTCGTGTAGGTGATGCGGATCCGGGCCAGCGGCCACTTCGGCGCGGCCGCGAGCACCTCCAGCGTGCCCTGCGCCAGGGCGTCGTGGTCGGGTTCGGGCAGGCCGAGGCCCGCCGCCGAACGGGCCAGCCGCCGCAGATGCCGGGTCAGCGCGAACGGCTCCCCGTTCGTCGCCTTCACGGTCTCGAAGATCCCGTCCCCGACGAGCATGCCGTGGTCGAAGACCGACACCGTCGCCCGCTCAGGGTCGAGCAGTTCCCCGTTCAGCCAGATCCTGGCCTGCTCCGTCACCGGAAGCCACCTCCAATAGCCGAGCCGCCTTCAGCTCGGTCTCGCGCCACTCGCGAAGCGGATCGGACCCCCACGTGATGCCGGCGCCGGTGCCGAACCGCAGCAGGCCGTCCTGCGCCCAGAACGTCCGGATGCCCACGGCGAGGGCGCCGCGCCGGGAGTCCGCGTCCACCCAGCCGACGGCCCCACAGTACGGCCCCCGGGGGACGGGTTCGAGCTCTTCCAGCAGCCTCAGCGCGCTCGACTTCGGGGCGCCCGTCACCGAACCGGGAGGAAACGTCGCGGCGATCAGCTCCGGCCAGCCTCCCCCCGCCAGCCGCGCCCGGACGGCCGACACCAGGTGGACGAGCCCCGGATGCTCCTCCAGCGCGCACAGCTCCGGCACGCTCACCGACCCGGTCTCCGCCACCCGCCCGAGGTCGTTGCGGACCAGGTCGACGATCATCACGTTCTCGGCGCGGTCCTTGGGCAGCAGGTCCTCCGCCGTCCTGCCGGTCCCCTTGATCGGACGTGACTCGACCACCCGCCCGTCCCGCCGCAGGTACAACTCCGGCGAGGCCGACGCCACCTCCAGACCGGGCAGCTTCAGCGTCATCGCGTACGGCGCGGGATGGCGCTCGGCGAGCCTCGCCCCCAGCCCGGCGATGCCGGCGCCGCCGGGCAACTCCGCGGAGAGCACCCGGCAGAGATTCGCCTGGTAGACCACACCGTCCGCGATCGCGCCGCGGATGCGCTCGACGCCCGCGACATAGGCGGCCTCGTCCAGCGAACTCGTCCACTCCCCCGGGCCGGTCCACGGACCCCCCGGATGCGGCGCGGGCCTGACCGTCTCGAACCGGGCGCATGTGACCTTCCCCTCATAGGTCACCACGACCGCCCACCAGCCGCGCGAATCCAGCGCCCCGAGATCGGAGGTCACATCCGCGAGCCCGGTCGCCAGCAGCCCCCCGGCATAGGCGAAACTCACCCGAGCACGCACCCGAACGAATCGGCCAGGCCCGCCAGCCCGGTCTCGGTCACCACAAGCGCCCGCCGCGTCCTGCCCCGCTCGAACCAGCCCAGCTCGATCATCCGGCTGGTCAGCGCCTCCCCCAGAGCCCCGTTCAGGTGCGGCCGCCGCTCCGTCCAGTCGAGGCAGTGCCAGGCGAACCGCCGCCGCGCCCCCCGCAGCGCCGCCAGATCCAGGCCCAGCGCCCCGAGGCGCTCCTCGCCCTTCTCCGTCACCTCGTAGGCGTCGCCGTCCGCGGCCTCGATCAGGCCGCCGTCCACCAGCGCCGCGAACAACGTCACCCCGGCGAGCCCGGCCAGATGGTCGTAACACGTCCGCGCCTCGTGCAGGCGCCGCGCCTCCCGCGACTGCCGCAGGCCGTTCACCCGCACCGGCGGGCTGATCCGCGACAGCGCCTCGATCACCTGGGCCACGTCACGGCCCCGCAACCGGTAGTACCGGTGCCGCCCCTGCTTCACGACCGTCACGAACCCGCCGTCCAGCAGACGCGACAGGTGCGCGCTCGCCGTCTGGGCGCTCACCCCCGCCGTCCTCGCCAACTCCCCCGCCGCGAGCGGACGCCCGTCCAGCAGCGCCGTCAGCATCGCGGCCCGCGCCCGGTCCGCCAGCAGAGCCGCCACCGGCGCGAAGTCCACACCCACGACCTGTTCCGAGCCCATGCCACCGAGCCTAGGCGACCCACCCTTCGACCAGCGACGAAGCATCCGCGCCCCGCCCCGCCCCGCAAACCGGTTCGCGTCACCGCCCCGGACGCGCTAATGTTTTCCCCGTCGCCGCAGGGCGCAAGCGGAAGTGGCTCAGGGGTAGAGCATCACCTTGCCAAGGTGAGGGTCGCGGGTTCAAATCCCGTCTTCCGCTCTGAGGGGCCTTTCAGGCTATGACCAGAAGGTCTCCTTCTGGTGGAGTGGCCGAGAGGCGAGGCAACGGCCTGCAAAGCCGTGTACACGGGTTCAAATCCCGTCTCCACCTCAACCCGTCCCTCTTCGGAGGACACGGACCCGGGCGATTAGCTCAGTGGGAGAGCGCTACCTTGACACGGTAGAGGCCACTGGTTCAATCCCAGTATCGCCCACGAGTCGGGCTACCTTGGTCGGCGCCTTCGGCGCCTTCCCCGGTGGCCCGCAATGCTTTCCTGGGGGGCGACCCCCAGACCCCCGAGTCGGGCCGTCGTGGTCGGTGCCTTTGGCACCTTCCCGGTGGCCCGCAATGCTTTCCTGGGGGGCGACCCCCAGACCCCCGATGTGGGGGACTCCGTCCCCCACGCCCCCTGCGTGCGGGCCGGGGTCGCGTTCGTGCCTTTGAGGTCGTCGTTCAGCTCGGGTACTTCTCTCTTCGGCGAAGCCCCCCCCCCCGGGCATAACGGCGCTCGGCCACAACGGCTCCACGGCGGCCTGCAGCCGTTCCATGGCCTGCTGGACGGAACGGAGCGCGGGCGCCAGCTCGTCCGGCGGAAGCCCCTGAGTTGGCGGCCTTGGCGCGCTGGTTCACGTTCACCGCGGTCACCTGTCGTCCTCACCGGTCGCGTTCTTCGGCCACGCCCAACCCCCAAGCGGAGCGACCCGCCGGACGGCGGGACACACCTGATCGGCAGATCAGTCTGACCGACTGCGTAACTTGCTCCGCTGGTTTTCCCCGCAGTGCCGCGCACGGGCCGCCGTCCCCCTAGTCCTCGCGCTCGTCCCGCCCGGCGGCCCCCGTTCTTTCGACAACTTCCCCCAGTCGCCTGACAAGAGGCTCCCGCAGAAGTGGACGGGCAAACGACCTTGAGTAGCGAGAGTATTGCGCTATGTCAGCGGACGGGGTGGATGGGGCGATTGGTCGTTGTGCCGATCCGAGCCCGGCGCAGCGCGAGGGGGCGATGCGCCGTTCAACGGCGGCCTGCGCCCGGAGCTGCGCCCAATCGGCACAGCTTGAGCGTCCTCCCACATCCCGATTCGAGGACACAGAGTGAGCATTCAGATCCTCGACGACACGTGAAAACTGGATCTGGCTCGTCTTTCGTGATCGACACGCCCTGTGGGAGGGGTGGTGACGATTGATCGGTTCCTCCGGGCGGGTGGCGCCCGGAGGAACCGAACCGGTAACGGACCCAAAGGGGTACGTCAGCGCGGGTTGCTGTAACGGCTGAGCACTCCCATGGCGGTCAGCCGATCGACGACCTCGGTTCTGACGGGGTCGTAGGCGATCCCCAGGGCGGCGAGGATCTGGCAGGCGCGGCTGTCGTGACGGGCGAGCAGGGCGAGCAGGATGTGCTCGGATCCGATGTAACCGTGCCCGGTCTTGTCCGCCTGCCGGGGTGCGCCCTTGGCCAGCACGAACGCGGCGTGCTGACTGAAGTGGAGCGCTTGCGGGGCGGTGGTCGTGTCCTTGGGCGATGCAGCGGCGATGGCCGATTCGACAGTCTCGACACTGCCCGCCAGGTCGTCCAGGATTTCGAAGGCAAGGCCGCCCGCTCTGTCGTCGAGCAGGCCCAGCAGGAGGTGTTCGGTGCCAACCGTCCCGTGCCGTTGTGATCGGGCATGTTCGCGGGCCATGGTTACGACGTCGCGTGCCTGGCTGCTGAACCGGTCGAAGGTGACCACCGGCCCCCGCTGCTCGGGGCGAGCGGCCTCGGCGGCTTCCCGGTCAAGCTCGCGGACGGCGTCGGTGTAGCTCTTGCCCGTCTGCGCCATACGCTCCCTGATCGCCCTTTTTCGGGCGGAGTCCTTGACCATGGTCTTCGTCCTCTCGGGCGGCGTCCTACGCACCCCGCCGGGACCTGTGCCCGCAAGGGAAGACATACGGCTAGGAATCGGGAACGCTGATCCGGTGGACCTTGTCCTCTTCGCCGGGTGGCGTAGGCACCTGTGGCTCGGAGCGGGCGGGACGTTCAACCGCCGCTGGTGCGGAGTTTATACGGCGTCGGCGGCATTTTCACCCCCTGCGCGATCACGGGTGCGCCGGCCGGCTGTTCCCGGATTTCGACTGTGCACCCGCCTATCAGTCCGCCAAAGCTCGGCCAGGCGGCTGCCTGCCGATTCCACACAGCCCCGATCCGCCAGGTTGCAGCCTCGTGATCCAGGTGGGGCCGCGTGCCGTGCGCGGTCAGCGCGGCTTGGACGTCCGCCTCGGGCCGGTCGGGCAGGCGGCGAGGCCGGCCCAGCGTGGGGGCAACGTCGTCGTCGCGGCGGGAGCGCGGCGGCGCACGGAGGTCTCCAGGACCTCCACGACGTCGTCATGGTGCGGCGGGAGTCGGCGGCGACGTGGGCCAGGGCGTAGGTGCCGCCGAGCCGGGCGTTCGATGTCAGGCGCGCTGAGCCGTTCCAATGCCTTGGTGAACCGGTCGGTGACCTGGCCGGGGCGGGAGAGCTGGTAGTTGCGGGCGGTGTACAGCAGCGAGATCGCCACCACGATCGCGGCTCGGTCCCTTCGTTCGTCCGCCCCCTCGGACGCCCCGGCGGCCGGTGGTTCGTTCTCCTCTTTCTCCGCCGACTCCGGTCTAGGAACACCGGTCGTGTGGGCTCGGGGTGAGGCGCTGTTGGTGGCTGCGACGCACTGTGGCTGTGATGCAGTCCCCTCGGGTGAGGTGGCGTGTTGACGTTAGGCAGGTAGATGCCTGCATAATGTGGGCGTGGATTCTGGAGGGATGGATTCGGTCTTCAAGGCGTTGGCCGATCCCACGCGGCGGCTTCTGCTCGACCGGTTGCGGGAGCAGAACGGGCAGACGCTGCGTGAGCTGTGCGAGCGGCTGGACATGGCGCGGCAGTCGGCGACGCAGCATCTCGACATCCTGGTGGGGGCCGGGCTCGTGACCGTCGTCAGGCGGGGGCGCGAGCGGGTCCACTACCTCAATCCGGCGCCGATCCACGAGATCGAGGAGCGCTGGATCTCCGAATTCGACAGGCCCCGCCTGCAAGTGCTCAGCGCCATCAAGGCCCAGGCAGAGGAGTACGCCATGACCGGCGAACCGACGACCGTCCCGACCTATGTCTATGTCACCTACATCCGCGCGAGCGCCGAGCAGGTGTGGCGCGCCCTGACCGACGCGGACCTGACGGCGCGGTACTGGGGGCACGAGAACATCTCGGACTGGCGGCCGGGCTCGCCCTGGGAGCACCGGCGCTCCGACGGGTCAGGGGTGGTCGACGGCGTCGGCCGGGTGCTGGTGGCCGAACCGCCGACGCGCCTGGCCATCACCTTCGAGGACTCCCCCGGCGTCGAGCCGACCAGGGAAGCGTCGGTCGTCACCTTCCTCGTCGAGCCGCACCACGACATCGTCCGGCTCACCGTGACCCACGAGAACCTTCCCAACGAGGAGATGCTCAACGGCATCTCGCAGGGGTGGCCGGCCGTCGTGGCCAACCTCAAGTCGCTGCTGGAGACCGGCGACGTCCTCCCGCAGGTGCCGTGGGAGATGGCCGGTACGCAGGCCTGACGTGAAGGAAGACATCATGGACATCGCTCCGCTGCGGGACGCCTACCGTGCTCTGCTCGACGCCGCCGCCGCGGCCGACTCCGATGCCGTCCCGCCGCCGGGCGAATGGAACCTGGAGCAGATCCTGGCGCACGTCAGCATCGTCAGCGCCGTCACGATCAGCGCCGTCTCCGCCGTCGCCTCGGCCGCGATCGCGACCTACGACAACCGCATGGCCCAGGAGGCCTGGACCATCGAGCGCGTCATCGCGCAGGCCGGTGGCGGCGCGGGGCTCCGGGACCGCATCGCGTCCCAGGCGGACGCTCTCTGCGCGCTCGGGCCCATGCTCGACGACGCCGAACTCGACACCCTGGTGCCCACCCGGCTCGTGTCGAACGGCGACCTCCTGGTCGACCAGCCCGTGCCCCTGCGCGCCCTCCTCGGCGGTCTCGCGGAGACGGAGCTGCCCGGCCACACCCGGCAGATCCTTGCCCTGGAGCCGTGACTACGGCGCCGTGCCGGCGCGGGCGTGGATGCCGAGGACGTGGGCGAACAGGGCGGGAGCCCGTGAGCCGCCCACCGTGTCCGGGAGGACGTCGGGGGTCAGCGTCCATTCCGCGCCCACCCACGAGTCGCCGATGGAGCCCTCGCTGGAGGGCAGGTCGTTGCAGGACTGCCGGACGCGCATGGTGCGCACCGACTCCGCCGCGGGCGTGTCGGTCTCGACCAGGAGCACCGGGACCCCGACCAAGGGGCCGTCCTCGACCAGGCGCAGGAGGTGGTGGGCCTCCTCGCCGTCGAGCGCGGCGCCGGCGTCCATGACGACGACCATGCGCAGCGGCGGTCCCGCGGCCGGGCCGTCGTCGCCGCCGATGCGGCGCAGATCGACCAGGTCGAGGAGGCGGCGGAGGCGTTCGGCGGCCGCCGGGCCCGTCGCCACGCCGCCGCCGAGCAGGCGGGCCGTGGTGGACGGGTCGAACCCGTGCAGCCAGCCGGCGCCCGACAGGCCCGCGGCGTCGATCACCTCCAGGCCGGCGAGCCCGGGCGGGACGGCCGCCAGGAACCGCGTCACCAGCGACCACGCGTAGGCGGCCGAGTCGCCCGGCATGGTCCCCCGCGAGATCCACACGGCGCGCCGCAGCGGCAGCCGGAGGATGAGCGGCACCTGCAGGGCGGGCAGCTCGGCGGTGGACAGGCGGCCGAGCAGCATGCCCTCGGCCAGGTCGGCGCGGGGCTGCCAGGTGAGCCACGCCGGCGCGTCGAAGGGCGCGGCCTCCGGGGTGACCTGCGGCTCCACCCGGGCCAGTTCCTCGCGGAGCTGCGCCGCGTCGGCGCGGAGCCGCTGGTCGGCCGCCTCCATGAGCCGCTGGAAGCCGCCGGGCGGCTTGCGCCCCGCGATCTCCTCGTTGCGCAGGACGAGCGCGTGCTCGGTGGAGGAGTGGAACGCCGCCAGGGACCGGCTGGCGTCCTCCCAGA
This sequence comes from Actinomadura sp. NPDC000929, assembly GCF_040492065.1. Classification (NCBI taxonomy): domain Bacteria; kingdom Bacillati; phylum Actinomycetota; class Actinomycetes; order Streptosporangiales; family Thermomonosporaceae; genus Actinomadura; species Actinomadura sp. NPDC000929. The sequence goes on from NZ_JBEUPA010000007.1 coordinate 81,214, forward strand.
CGAGCCAGCACCGCTCGACGTAGCCGACCTCCGACGCCGGAGGCGGGGCCGGCGGTCGCGAATCCGCGGGCGGCGGGCTCGCGGGCGGCGGGATCGAGGGTGAGGGGGCCGGCGGGGGCGGGCCCACGGCGGGGGCCGGCTCGGGCTCGCCCGGGTCGTCCACCTCGATGCCGTGCGCTTCGAGCAGCTCGGCCAGGCCTCCGGCGTAGCCCTGGCCGATGGCCCGGACCTTCCAGCGTCCGTCGCGGCGGTAGAGCTCCAGCCCGATGATGGCCCTCTCCGGGCCCAGACCCGGGACGGTGAACTCGACGAGCGGGTCACCCGTCGATGAGGTCAGGGCGAGCCGGGGCGGCGGCATCGTGCCAAAGGTCGTCGCGCCGGTCAGGCTGACCGCGATCAGCACCGCCGCGGCATCGGCGGGGACCGCGTCCAGGTCGACCTCGACGCGCTGGCGGCCGTCGCCGGACCAGCGCACGCCGGGCGCCTCGGGCGCGTTGTAGAACACCAGGTCGGCGTCGGAGCGCGCCCGCAGGCCGGTACCCACGAGCAGGGCGCTCACGTCGACGGGGACGGCGCAGGACGCGGTGGCGGTCACGCGCCGGGCGGGCAGCGGTGCGTTGGCGCCGGGCGACAGTTCGGCCATGGGCGGTCAGGCGAGACCGGTGATCGTGGGCAGCATGTCCTGGAAGGTGCGGCCGTGGCAGGGCTCGCCGATCGCGTTCATCTTCCAGGTCTCGCCGTGCCGGTAGAGGCGGGCCATCACCATGGCGGTGTGGGCGCCGCCGCCGGTCAGCGTGTAGCGGGCAAGCTCGCCGCCGTCGATCTCGTTGACGAGGCGGCAGAAGGCGTTCTCCACCTCGTTGAACGTCTGCCCGTTGAAGGAGCTGACGGTGAACACCAGCGAGGTCACGTGCACGGGCAGCCGGGCCAGGTCGACGATGACGGACTCGTCGTCGCCGTCGCCCGCCCCGGTGAGGTTGTCGCCGGTGTGCCGGACCGAGCCGTCGTCGCTGACCAGCTTGCCGAAGTAGACGACGTCGGCGAGGTTCCCGTCGGCGAAGAGCACGCAGGAGGCGTCGAGGTCGATCTCCCGTTCCCGGGAGCCGAAGAAGCCCTTCTTCTTCACCGCGTCCCAGCCGAGTCCCATCCGGACCATGCTGAGCGCACCGCCGGGCTTCTCCAGCGATATCCGCTGGCCCTTCACCATTGAGACGGTCACGGCCGTCGCCTCCTCGCTGTTTCCGAAGGCACCCCGAACATGGTGCGGGCACAGCCTTTCAGCCGATCCGCTCCTTGTCATCCGGTTCACGACTCAGGTGTCGCAGGCGATGCCATCACCGTCACGGTCCAGGTCGTAGATGTCACTGCCCACCACGCGGACGGGGCCCGCCACGTAGCCGGGGCCGTCGCCGCTGCCGCCCGCGCAGTCGACGTCGCTGGCGATCGGCACGCACGCGCCGGTGTAGTTGGGGTCGCACCGCCGTGCCTGCTTCGTGCCCACCGCGATGACGCGGGTGACCGCGCGCCTGGTGACCACCGCGCGGATCAGTTTCCGATCCGTCTCCACGCCATTGGCGACGGTGACCTCATAGGTGAGGGTCCTGAGTCCGGCGGCCCCGCGAGTGCGCACCTTGGTCGCGCCTTTGGCGAGGGACGCGTCGTTCACCTTTCTCGTCCTGAACGGGATCTTCCGCGTTTCCGTGACCGTGCGTTTCACCGCCGTCGGAGTGGCCGGAGAGCTCGCGCTCGCACCGGTGGACGGGGACGTGTTCGCCACGGCTTTCGACGGACCCGCCTCGACCGGGGCCTTTTCCGTCCCGCAGGCGCCGAGCGGCACGAGCGCGGCGGACGCCAGCACAACAAGAATGGCGCGCCTCATGAATTCCCCCCATATGTAGGAGGAAATCGTCCGCCCGTCCGTTAATCCGCGTCAATGGCATCGGCGAAGAATCCCGGGCCGGATCCGGCCCGGGATTCTTCGCCGATGCTGTCAACCGATCCGGGCCCCGAAGACCTGGAGGGCCTCGGTGACGGGCTGGAAGAAGGTGACGCCGCCGGTCCGGCAGTCGCCGGAGCCTCCGGAGGTGAGGCCGAGCGCGGTGCCGCCGGCGAACAGGGGGCCTCCGCTGTCGCCCGGCTCCGCGCACACCGTCGTCTGGATCATTCCGGTGACCGTTCCCTCCGCGAAGTTCACGGTGGCGCCCGTCGCGGTCACGCTGCCGGAGTGGACGCCGGTCGTGCTGCCACTGCGGAACACGCGCTGGCCGACCACGGCCTCGCCGGCCTCGGTGATCGGCTGCGCCCGGCCGTTGTAGAGGTCGACCGCGCTCTGGCCCGCGGCGCCCTGCTCGGTCTCGACGAGCGCGAAGTCGTTGCCGGGGAAGTCGCTGTCCACCGTCGTTCCGAGCGTCTCGGCGCCCTGCTGGTCGGCGGCCCAGGTCCGCACCTCGTTGCCGCAGTGCCCGGCGGTGAGGAAGAAGCCCTGCCCGCCGCGCTCGACGTTGAAGCCGAGCGAGCAGCGCGCCCCCTGGCCGAAGATCGCGTCGCCGCCGAGGGCGAGCGTGTGCAGGCTGCCCGGGATGCGGACCATCCGGACCGCCGCCCCCATCCGGCGCGCGGTGCGCTGGACGGCGGCCATCCGCGCGCCGGTGACCGTGTCGTCCGTCCACACCGTGACCTTGGATGTCGCGGGATCCACTGCCCATCCGGTGCCGGGGATGTCCGAGAACGCGCTGCGCAGGGCGCCAGTCACTCTCCTGAGGGCCGCCGGGCTGCGCTCCGCCATCTTCGGGACGGCCCCCGCGGCGCGTACCGCGGCGGCGTCGGTGGCGTTCGTGACCGTGACGACGGGGCGTCCCGACGGGTCGACGTAGGCGCCGGTCGTGCGGTCGCCGAGACGGCCGGCGATCCGGGCGGCCTTCGCGGCGGCCTGCCCGGTGGCGGGCCGCCCGGCGCGGGCGTCGCCCGCGAGCCTGGCCTCCTGGCCGCCGGACCGTCCCTCGGCGTGCACGACGTACAGCGAGCCGGCCAGGAGCCCGGCGGATCCGGCCGCCACCGCGGTCGTCGCGACCGCGGTGCGCAGCCGACTGTTCCTCACGCTCTTCCGGCGCCTCATGAACCCTCCCGGTTCCGGGGTGTCGATCTACGCGTGGGGATACGCGCCCCGGCGGGACGGAGTTCAACGCGGCCCGGATTCCGTCCGGCATGCCGCCGGGCCGGGGGGCGCGTCCGCTCCCCCGGCCCGGCGGGGCATGATCAGCCGCCCAGGCGGACGGCGCCGCTCGCCGTTCCTCCCTTCGCCGCCTCGAAGGCCACGGTGAGGGTGCCGGTCGCGCCCGGCACGGTCACGGTGGTGGTGCCCGCGCCGCGGATCCGGACCTCCTTGGTGCCGAGCAGCTTGCCGTCCCACACGTGGACGTGCGCGGTGCCCGGCCCGGTCGCCAGGAGCCTGACGGTGGTCGAGCCGCCGGAGACCGCCGGCCGTCCCACGATCTTCGCCGTGTCCGAGCGCGGCGCCGCGGGACCGGCGGCGAGCGGGACGCCCGTGCGCACGGCCTGGATGATCGACTCAGGCGCGTTCACCGACCGCGTCGCGTCGGTCGGCATGACCGGCGGCGGGGGCGTGGTCGGCATGCCCGAGGGCGGGGTGTGGCCGGGCAGGGACACCAGGCCCCACCGGTACGGGTCGCCCTGGACGCCGTTCCAGGTCGACCAGCCGATCCGGGTCTGGCCGGTCTTGTCCTGGGTGTCGGAGTCGTAGACGAAGACGTTCAGGCCCATGCGCCGCGGGTCCACCGCGGTCGGCAGCGCGGTGAACGGGATCTCCGCCTCGACGACGTACCCGTCGTAGGGGTCGGCGACCGTCGAGGCGACCCGCATGCCGGGCGCGGTCTCCTCGCCGGGGCCCTGGCGCGCGTCAGCGTCGCGTTCGAAGCACGGCTTCCCGTCCGACATCTTCGGGAAGATGCCGGTCTTGAACGTGGTGGAGGTGTTCTCGGAGTCGCCGCGCGGGTCGATCCCGATCTCGACCGAGTCGGTGCGCCAGTGCCGCTTGCAGTCGTCGGCGCCGAGCACCGTGCCCTGCTTGTCGTCGCGGACCTTGACCAGCACGTGCAGCGCCTTGTCGGTCCAGGTGACCTTGCCGGTGGCCGAGCAGTCGTCGGCGGACTCGCAGGCCGTCCCCTCCCAGCGCCGGGACAGGTTCAGCTCGGGCCCCGGGTACTCGCCGGGCGACTCCTTGCCGTCGACCGCGGGCGCGGTGGACGCCTTCGGCAGTTCGGCCGTCGGGACCAGTTCCAGGGCGCCGTTCTGCACGTCGGCGTCGCCCGAGGAGGAGGTCGTGGTGATGGTCAGGTCGTAGTCGCCGTCGGTCCCGCCCTGGTTGGAGGTGGGCAGCGACTTGTCGGTGTTGGTGACGGTGAAGGTGGCCGAGCCCGTCTTGCCCGCGTCGAGGGAGTAGGGCTTGGACGCGGCGTCGGCGGTGAAGCCCGCGGGCAGGGTCAGTTTGACCGTGCCGGACTGCGCCGAGGCGGTCGTGTTGGACAGGTCCACGCGCACCTGCCGGGACGCGCCGGACGCCAGCGTGAGCACCCGCTTCACCTGCCCCGTCAGTGCGGGGACGCCCGTCTTGCCCGCCCAGGTGTCGAAGTCCGAGACGCGGGGCAGCGGTTCCAGGACGCCGGTGACGGCGGGCTGGACCTCCACGGACGTGGCCGTCTGGCCGGTGGCCGAGCCGCCGGCCAGCGTCGCCGAGAGCTGCGCGCGCCCGGCCTTGACGCCGGCCGGGGGCGTGACGGTGAAGGCCGCGGTGCGCTCGGCTCCGCCGACCGTCCCCAGGTCACCGGAACCTGTCACGTTCCAACCCGTGGGGACCGCGAGCGACGCCTTCGCCGCCCGGAGCCGCTCGGGCGAGCTCGCGTGCGCGGTCACCTTGAAGGCGCGTCCCGCGGTCACGCCGAACGCGTCCGTCGTCAGCCAGAACCGGCTGCCGAGCGGGAGGCCGCCCTTCGCGGGCACCACCGCGCCTTCGAGCATCGCGGACGGGTCGGTGTTGCCGAGCGTGAACGGGACCCGGCTGTGGATCTGCCGGAAGTAGTCGCAGCCGATCTGGGCCGGATCGGACGGGACGTCCGGGAACCCGCCCCAGCCCTGGCTGACGTACGTCCGCTGGGCCTCGCGCTCGACCTGCGCCCACGTCTTGCCGCCGTTGCGGGCGGACGCGCGCCCTCCCCACACCCCGTAGGCGAGCGACGCCGCGGCGGACGGCGTCCCCTTGGCGGCGCAGCCGGAGCCGACCGGCCCCGACGCGCCGCCGGTCTGGAACAGGCGTCCCGGCGCCCAGGTGCTCAGCCCCTCGCCGCCGAGCTGCGCGGGGTAGGCCTTCGGGTCGGCGGCGGCGAAGTAGGCCTCGGTCGCGAGCCGCGCGGCCTGCTGGTGGTTGCCGTGCTGGCCCGGAAGCGGGGCGGGGACCATGGTGACGATCACCTTCGGCCGCGTCTCGCGGACGAGCCGGACGACCTTCTCCAGGGTCTTGTCGTGGTCCCAGGTCTCGGCGGTGAGCGGCGTGCTCACCGTGTAGTAGAAGTCGACCTTGTCCAGGTAGTGGATGTCGTTGACGCCGGCCTTGCCGACGGCGCGCCGCTCCTCGTTCTCGCGGAGCAGCCCGAGTGCCGGGCCCTCCTCGGTGCCGGAGGCGTTGCCGCCGCCCTCGCCGCGGGTGACGGTGAGGACGCCGATCTTCGCCTTGTCGTACTCGTTCCACTGTCCGAGCGTCGACAGTGCGCCGGCCTCGTCGTCGGGGTGCGCCCCGACGAACAGGACGTCGAGCCGGCCGTCGGCGGAACCGGACCCGCCCGGGCCGGCCGCCTGCGCGGGCGGGCCCGCGAAGGCGACGGACATGGCCGCGAGCGCGGCGGACAGGACTGCGGGTAGGGCGAGTCTTCGCATGAACTCTCCTGTTCTTTCCCTACTCCTTGACGGCCCCCGAGAGCATTCCTGCGATGAACTGGCGCTGCAGGAAGACATAAACGATCACGATGGGCGCGGCGATGATCAGCGCGCCCGCCATGAGCAGTGAGTAGTCGGTCTTGTGGGTGCCCTGGAAGAAGGACAGCCCGAGCGGCGCGGTGCGCAGCCCCTCGTCCGAGTTGACGATCACCAGCGGGAGCAGGAACTCGTTCCAGGTCCACATGGTGGTCAGCAGGACCATGGTGAGGATGGCCGGGCGGCCGACCGGCACGAGCACGCGCCACAGCGTCGTCCAGCCGGACGCTCCGTCGAGGCGCGCCGCCTCCAGCAGCGACCGGGGGACGCTGCGGAAGTAGGCGCGCATCCAGAACGTGCCGAACGCCACCGACATGGCCACCTGCGGGAGGATGAGCCCGGCGTAGGTGTTGTCGAGCCCGGCCGACCTCAGGTCGAAGTACAGCGGGACGACGATGGCCTCGGTCGGGATCGTCAGCCCGGCCACGAACACCAGGAACAGCACGCCGGAGCCGCGGAACCGCATGGTGCCGAGCGCGTAGCCCGCCATGATCGACAGCACCGCGGCCGTGACGACGGTGACGACGGTGACGATGACGCTGTTGCGCAGGTAGGTGGCGAAATGGCCCTCGCGCCAGGCCGTGCCGAACGTGGACAGGTCCGCGTGCGGCAGCTGGAGGGCCTGCGCGACGACCCCGACCATCGGGAACACCGCGATGACCGAGAAGACGACGAGGATCGCGTGGTTGACGAACCGTTCCGCCCGGACGTTCATGCGTCCTTCCCTTCCACGAGCCGCCGGACGCCGGCCGTGACGGCGAACGCCAGCACCGCCAGCGTGACGCCGATCGCGCAGCCGAGGCCGACCTCACCGGTGTTGAACGTGCGGTTGTAGACCTCGTAGGCGGGGACCTTCGTCGCGTCGCCCGGCCCGCCGGCGGTGGCCATGTAGATGAGGTCGAAGTTGCGGATCGCCATGATGGTCGTCAGCGTGAGCGCCACCGCCAGCTCGCGCCGCAGCCCGGGCAGGGTGACGGCGAAGAACTCGCGGACGGCCCCGGCGCCGTCGATCCGCGCGGCCTCGTACAGCTCCCGCGGGATCTTCTGCACCCCGGCGAGGAACAGCACCATCGCCAGGCCGATCCCCACCCACGTCCCGACGGCCCCGACCGCGGGCAGGGCGAAGGTGAAGTCGCCGAACCAGCCGCGCCGCCAGTCCGGCAGGCCGACGGCGTGCAGCCAGCCGAGGACCGTGTTGACCGGCCCGTCCGCGGAGTACACCCACTGCCATGCCACGGCCACCGCCACCATCGCGACGACCTGCGGCAGGAACAGCACCGTCCGGAAGAACGTCAGGCCGCGGACCTTCGTCCGCGACATGGCCGCGACCAGCACGAACGCGATGCAGCACGGCAGCACCGAGTAGAACAGGATGAGGACGAGCAGGTGCCCGAACGCGCCGCGCAGCGACGGGTCGGTCCATGTGGCGGTGTAGTTGGAGAACCCCGCCCACGTCGCCTCGCCCAGGCCGTCCCAGTGGTAGAGGGAGAACTGCGCCCCCCGCGCCAGCGGCCACAGCAGGAACGCGCCGTAGACCAGCAGGGCGGGCAGGGCGTAGAGCCAGCCGATCCGGCCGGGCTCCCCGGGGGACCCGGAGAGGGCGCGTCCCTGCCGCCGTGCCGCGCGCGGGGCCGATGCCTCGCGCCTGGACTTGGGGGTCTTACGCCGCGCGACGGTCGTCATGTGCGGGCTCCTTGGTCGTGCGTCCGGCGCCGTCCCGCTCCCCGGCCGCGCCGCAGGCGAGGCGCGGCCGGGGGCGGGTAAGGCCGATCCCTACTTCTTCTTCTGGAAGGCGGAGTAGTCGTCCTGGGCCGCCTTCATGACCTCGTCGGCCGGCTTGCGCCCGGCGACGAGCTCCTGCAGCGGACCGCCGAACGCGTCGGCGAAGGTCGGCGTCGCGTAGTCGAGGTACGGGGTGATGCCGTCGTTCTTGCTCAGCTCGCCCCACGCCGTCGCGACCTCCTTCAGCAGCGGCCCGGCCGGCTGCTTGGAGGGCGCGGCGAGCGCCGGCAGGTTGCCGGTCTCGACCGAGACGTCCATCGCCTCCGGGGAGGTGATGAAGTTGATGTAGGCGGCGGCGACGTCCGGGTTCTTGCTCTTGGACGTGATCGACCAGGGCAGGCTCTCGCCGCCCATCGTCGCCGACGGCGACCCGGCCTGCGCCGGGGGCGGCAGCATGAAGCCGACCTTGTCCTTCATCTTGTCGTTGAGCTCGGAGGCCCACCAGGTGCCGCCGAACATGAACACGCCGTCGCCCTTGGCGAAGTTGACGGGGGTGTCGTCCCACTTGACGGCGTTGGCGTCCTTGGTGAAGTAGCCCTTCTTCGACCAGTCGCCGAGCTTCTGCGCCGCCTGGACGTTCGCGGCGTCCGTCCAGGAGCCGCCGCTGCCGAACACGAGCTTGCGGACGGCCTCCTTGTCGGCGACGCCGTCCTGGAGGATGCCGTACAGCTGCATCGCGGGCAGCTTCTCCAGGTTGCCGAACGCGATCGGGACCTCGCCCTTGCCCTTGGCCGTGGCGAGGGCCTGGTCGAACTCCGCCCAGCTCTTCGGCGGCTGCACGCCGAGCTTGGCGAGCTTCTCCTTGTTGTAGTAGAGCCCGACGATCTCGCCGTTCAGCGAGACGCCGTACAGGTTGCCGGACCCGATGAGCTTGCCGTCCTGGGTGACGCTGTTCAGGTCGGTCAGGCCCTTGGGGTAGCGCTTGCGCCACCCGTAGACCTGGTCGTAGGAGTCGAGCGGGAGGAGCATCCCGGCCTTGACGTACTGCGCCATGGACGCGTAGCCCTGGTTGGCTTCCACGACGTCGGGCGGGCTGCCGCCCGACAGCGCGAGCCGGAGCGTCTTCTGCAGGTCGCTGAACGACCGCGACACCCGCTTGATCTTCACGTTGGGGTACTTGGCCTCGAAGCGCTTGTTCAGCTCCTCGATCTGCTTCTTCTGCCCGCCCTGGACCTCCTGGTCCCAGACGGTGAGGGTCACGTTCCCGGCCTTGGCCACGTCGGTGCTCACCGCGGCGGGCGCCTTGCTCTCCGGCTTGTCGCCGGACGAGCCCGGGGCGCACGCCGCCGCGAGCAGGGTCGCGAGGGCCGCGGCCGCCGCGGCCGCTCCTCGCCTCGTCAGTGTCGGCATTGCTACGGCTCCCTATTGCTTTCTGTCCTGCTGCGTCCGCGTCGGTCGGGGACGGCGCGCTAGTGGTCGGCCCGGAGGGTGGGTTCGGCCCGGACGACCGTGTCGGTCGCCGAGTCGGGGATGAAGTCGACGACGAAGGCGTACGGTTCGAGGGCGGACTCGGGCACCTCGCCGGACTCGCCGAACGCGGCGATCTCCCCCCAGCACGGTGCGCCGAGCGAGCCGCTGCGGTGCCGGACCGACAGGCCCGCGCACAGGTTGGCGAACCGCAGCCGCTCCGCGAGCGGGAGGCCGGCGAGCGTCCCGAACAGGAACCCGGCGCCGAACACGTCGCCCGCTCCGGTCGCGTCGAGCGGCCGCACCGGCAGGGCGTCGGTCTCGGCGACCTCGCCGGTCGCCGAGTCGATCGCGATGGCGCCCGCGCCGCCGCGCTTGACGACGACGACCGGGACCCGCCCGGAAAGGGCGCGGGCCGCGTCCTCCGGGGTGGTCGTGCGGGTGTAGGCCATGGCCTCGACGGCGTTGGGCAGGAACACGTCCACGTGCTCCAGCCGGTCGAGGACCTCGCTGGACCACGTCTCGGTGGCGTCCCAGCCGATGTCGGCGAACACCGCGGCGCCCGCCCGGCGCATCTCCTTCGCCCAGCCCGGCACCGGATGCTCGATGTCGACGAAGCAGGCGCGCGCGGCCGGCGGCGGGGAGCCGAGCACCGCCTCCGCGTCGCCCGTCTCGCCGGGATCGAGGTCCGGCAGGGGCCTGGCGTAGGTGACCATGCTGCGGTCGGAGTCGTAGGCGAGCGACACCGTGACCGGGGTGGGCCAGCCCTTGATGCGGCGGGAGTGCCCGAGGTCGATGCCCTCCTGCTCGGCGAGCGTCCGCCACAGGTAGGAGCCGAACATGTCGTCGCCGAACGGGGCCGCGAGCCCGACCCGCAGGCCGAGCCGGCTCATCGCCACCGCGATGTTGGCGGCGCCGCCGGGCGCCGAGCCGAGCCCCTCGGTGAACATCTCGGTCCCGGGCGGCGGCAGCCCCGGCAGCCCGGTGAAGATCATGTCCATGAAGACCTGGCCGCTCAGGAAGACGTCCAGCCCGGGCGCCGGGCCGGGGTCGTCCCCGCCGCGCAGCAGCTCGCCCGCCGGGACGCGCTCGGTGCACGGGTCGGCCAGGGAGGGCTCGGGCGGCTGCCCGGGGGCCGCGGCCTCGCCGGTCGCGGGACGGTCCACGGGCGGGCTCCCGTCCAGGATTTCCACTGTCATGACGACTCCTCACGGGAGAAGACGGCGGCGACCTCGGGGATCCGGTCGATGTAGCCGTCGAGCAGCTGCCGGCCGATCCGCGCCGAGTCGACCAGGGGGTGCAGGGCGAAGGCCTTGGCGGCCTCGGTCCGCGAACCGGTCACGGCCGCGCCGACGGTCAGCCGCTCGACGGCCTTGACCTGCTGCATGAGCCCGGCCTGGTGGAGGTCGGGCTGGTCGAGGGGAAGCGGGTGCACGCCGCGGGCGTCGACGGTGACGGGCACCTCGACGACCGCGTCCGGGGGCAGCGCGGTGACGGTCTCACCGTTCCGCACGTTGAGGATCATGCTGGCGGGCTCGTCGCGGCTGATCGCGGCCATCACGTTCAGCGCGACCCTGGCGTAGCCCTCCTCGGCGGGGTCGATGCCGGAGTGGTCGTCGAGCGCCTCGCCGGTCCGGGCGCCCTTCATCTCGGCCATGTAGCTCGCGCTGCGGGAGGCGACCGTCTCGCGCCACAGCTCCATGGCCGCGCCGCCGGACGCCGCCGCGATCCGCTCGTAGAACGCCTCCTGCTGCTTGAGCAGGAACTCGCCGCGCGTCTGCGGCGCGTCCAGGGTGGCGCGGACCGCCTCCCGGTTGAAGTAGTAGTAGTACAGGTACTCGTTGGGGATGAGGCCGAGGTCGCGCAGCCACTCGCGGCCGAAGACGACGCCCTCCTCCAGGTTCCCGAGCAGCTCGTCGTCGGCCAGCAGGCGGGGCAGGACGTCCTCGCCGTCGTGCAGGACGCGGCGCATCCAGCCGAGGTGGTTCAGGCCGACGTAGTCGAGCCGGATCCGGTCCGGGTCCAGGCCGAGCGCGGCGGCCACCCGCATGCCGAGGCCGGACGGGGTGTCGCAGATCCCGAGCACCCGGTCGCCGAGGACGCCCTGCATCGCCTCGGTGATCATCCCGGCGGGGTTGGTGAAGTTGATGACGTAGGCGTCCGGCGCGAGCGCCTTCACCCGATGCGCGATGTCGAGCATCACGGGGATGGTGCGCAGCCCGTAGGCGATGCCGCCGGGGCCGGTGGTCTCCTGGCCGAGCACGTTCAGGTCCAGCGCCACGCGCTCGTCGCACACCCGCCCCCGCAGGCCGCCCACCCGGACGGCGGCGAAGACGAAGTCGGCGCCTTCCAGCGCCTCGTCGAGCCCGGTGCTGGTGAACACGCGCGGCGCGTCCTCGGCACCGCCGGCGAGGGCCGCGAGGACCTCCGCCATCCCCGCCAGCCGGCCGGCGTCGGAGTCCTGCAGCCAGACCTCCTCGATGCGCGGGGAGCCTGGGTCGCGCAGCAGGGCCTGGTACACGTAGGGCACCCGGAACCCGCCACCGCCGAGAATGGCCAGCTTCATGCGATGTACACCTTTCCGCCCGCCTCCCGGCAGACCTCCAGAGTCCGGGGGTCGGCCCCGGCCGTCGTGACCAGTGCGTCGACGCGGTCGAGCGAGCACACCCGCAGCGAGCCGGTGCCGGGGAACTTCGCCTCGGAGGCGACCAGCACCACCCGGTCCGCCGACTCCAGCATCGCCTGCTTGATCGGCGTCTCGACCTCCATGTCGTCCATGACGTGGCCGTCGGGCCGCACCCCGGTGCAGCTCAGGAACACCAGGTCGGCACGGACCTGGCGGAGCGCGGTCTCGGTGAGCGAGCCGACGAGCGAGAGGTAGTTGCGCCGCACGACGCCGCCGAGCAGGCACAGCCGGACGGCGTCGTCGTCGCGCAGTTCGTCCAGCACGGCCAGGTTGGCGGTGATGACGGTGACGGAACGCCCGCGCAGGTGCCGGGCGAGGAGCCGGGTGCTGGTGCCGATGTCGAGGACCACGACCATGTCGTCCTCCACCAGCTCCGCCGCCCGTTCCGCGACCGCCGCCTTCTCGGCGCTGTCGTGCTCGGCCGACGCCGCGAACGAGATCTCCGGCGCCGCCGGGCGCGGGGAGAGCGCCGCTCCCCCGTAGGTGCGCAGCAGCTCGCCGTTGCGGTCGAGCACGTCGAGGTCGCGGCGGATCGTGGACTCGCTGACCTGGAGGGTCTCGGCCAGCTCCCGCACGGAGGCGGCGCCCTTGGCACGCAGGGACGACACGATCTGCGCCCGTCGGATGCTCGATGTCACGCGGTGGAACGTAACACCGCTGCTCGACATCCGTCATCACCCCGGCGGAAACCTGCGCGAAGTCCGTCATTCACTTCTCTGACGTGCGCGGATCCGGTCAGGGGGCCAGTGAAGTCAGCGGTCGCTGTCGAGGGCCCGGAACGTTCCACAGGCACCGGGGCCGGAGCGTCCGGGGCGGCGCGCCGGTTGTCAGGACGAAGGGTCAAACCGAGACAAAAAGGGCTCTTGACCGGTGCATAATTTCGACCTTAAATCATGATGTGAAATAACGCGCGTGCTCTGAGGGCCCCCGCTCACCCCCCACGCGAAGGAGATGCGCATGCATCCCGTCCCACCCCGAGAGCCGTCCAGGAGAGCCTGGCCGGCCGCCGTCTTCACCCTGCTGCTCGCCGTCGCGCTCGCCGTTCCCGCACCGGCCGGACGTGCCGCAGCGGCGGCCTGCGGCTCGTCGGACGCGGCACTGAACCGGCCCGCGACCGCCTCTTCCACCGAGAACGCGTCCTTCCCCGCCTCCGCCGCCGTCGACGGCGATCCCGCGACCCGCTGGTCGAGCGCCTTCGGCGATCCGCAATGGCTCCAGGTCGACCTCGGCACCGTCCAGGACGTCTGCCAGATCGTCCTCGCCTGGGAGAGCGCCTACGCCACGGCCTTCCATATCGAGGTATCCGACAACGCCACCGGCTGGACCTCGATCTACTCCACCGCGAACGGCACCGGCGGAACCCAGACGGTCAATGTCGCCGGCAAGGGCCGCTACGTCCGCGTGTACGGCACGGCCCGCGCCACGCAGTGGGGATACTCGCTGTTCGGGCTTGCCGTGCACACCGGCTCCGGCGGCGGCACGCTCCCCGGCGGGGGCGACCTCGGGCCCAACGTCCTGGTGTTCGACCCGTCCATGAGCGCGTCCGACGTCCAGAGCCGGATCGACGCGGTCTTCCGCGAGCAGGAGAGCAACCAGTTCGGGACGGCCCGGTACGCGCTGCTGTTCAAGCCGGGCGGCTACAACGTCAACGCCCGCATCGGCTTCTACACCTCCATCGCCGGCCTCGGCCGCGATCCCGACGACGTCACCGTCAACGGCGGCGTCACCGTGGACGCGGGCTGGTTCGGCGGCAACGCCACGCAGAACTTCTGGCGGTCCGCCGAGAACCTGTCGATCACGCCGTCCGGCGGGTCGGACCGGTGGGCGGTGGCGCAGGCCGCGCCGTTCCGGCGCATCCACGTGCGCGGCGACCTGAACCTCGCCCCCACCGGCTACGGCTGGGCCAGCGGCGGCTACATCGCCGACTCCAAGGTGGACGGACAGGTGCAGCCGTACTCGCAGCAGCAGTGGCTGACGCGCGACAGCCGGATCGGCGGCAACCTCAACGGCGTGTGGAACATGGTGTTCTCCGGCGTCGAGGGGGCGCCCGCCCAGAGCTTCCCGAACCCGCCCTACACCACCCTGAACACCAGCCCCGTGACCAGGGAGAAGCCCTACCTGTACGTCGACGCGTCCGGGGCGTACAGCGTCTTCGTCCCGGCGCTGCGGCGCGACTCGCGCGGGACGACCTGGGCAGGCGGCTCCACACCCGGTTCGTCCATCCCGCTGTCGCGGTTCTACGTGGCCAGACCGGGCGACTCGGCCGCCACCATCAACGCCGCGCTGGGGCAGGGCCTCAACCTGCTGCTCACCCCCGGCGTCTACCACCTGGGGCAGACGATCAACGTCACGCGTCCGGACACGGTGGTGCTCGGCATCGGGTACCCGACCCTCGTCCCCGACAGCGGCGCGGCGGCGATGAGCGTGGCCGACGTCGACGGCGTCAAGCTGGCCGGGATGCTGTTCGACGCCGGGACGGCCGAATCGCCGGTGCTGCTCCGGCTCGGCCCCGACGGCGCGGGCGCCGACCACTCCGGCGACCCCGCCTCGGTGCAGGATGTCTTCTTCAGGATCGGCGGTGCCGGGCCGGGGAAGGCGGCCACAAGCCTAGTGGTGAACAGCGACGACGCCCTGCTCGACCACATCTGGGCGTGGCGCGCCGACCACGGGAGCGGCGTCGGCTGGACGGTCAACACCGCCGCCAACGGCGTGGTCGTCAACGGCGACGACGTCACCGCCTACGGGCTGTTCGTCGAGCACTACCAGAAGTACCAGCTCGTCTGGAACGGCGAGCGCGGCAGAACGGTCTTCTTCCAGAACGAGATGCCGTACGACCCGCCGAACCAGTCCGCCTGGCGGAGCGACTCCCCCGGCGGCTACGCCGCCTACAAGGTCGCCGACTCCGTCACCGCGCACGAGGGCTGGGGGCTTGGCAGCTACTGCTACTTCAACGTCGACCCGTCGATCGTGGCGGCGCGCGGCTTCGAGGTCCCGGACCGCCCGGGCGTGCGGTTCCACGACCTGCTCACGGTCTCGCTGGGCGGCAACGGGGTCATCCGGCACGTCGTCAACGACACGGGCCCGGAGGCGTCCGGCGCCGGCACGGTCCCGGCCAACGTGGTCGCTTATCCCTGATCCGCTCTGACACTGCGGGCCCGCCTCCGAGCGGCCCGCAGTGTCAGAGGTGGTGGACGAGGTCGGGCAGCATCTCCGGGCCCGCCGGGCCCCGCAGCGCGAAGACGAACAGGGTGACCGGCGCGCCGGCACCGTAGGCGGCGACCGCGCGGTGCGTGCCGTCCAGGAGCAGCCTCCGGCCGGACTCCGCGCGCAGCACCGGAAGGACGAGCTGGACGGGCTCGGTCTGGGCGCGGAAAAGCGTCCCGAAGTCGTCGAGCTTCCGCCGCCGGTCGCGCTCCCACAGGACCGTGCCGCGCGCGGCGTCACGAACGCGCAGCGGCTCCGCCTCGGGGTCGCGCCACTCCGCCTGGCGGCCGCCGGGACCGGCGTACCAGACGGTGAACAGGTCGCCGAGCACGTCGCGCGAGGAGCCGAAGTACTCCTCGACGGCGAACCCGGACTCGCCGTCCAGCGTGAGCTGGGCCCTGATGTGGGTGGTCAGGAAGGTGTCCGCGAATTCGGTGACGTTGATGGTTCCTCCCAGGCGTCGTCACAGGCGCCGCCGGATGCGGTCGGCGCGTTCTCTGAGCTCGGCGGCCTCGTCCGGGCGGCCGGAGAGTTCGGCCAGGCCGGTGAGGAGCGGGATCAGCCCGGGGTGCTCCGGCCCGTACCGCTCCTCGTAGATGCGGCGCGCTCTGACCAGGGCGCCTGCGGCGGCGTCCGCGTCGCCCATCGCGGCGAGGACGGGCCCGTGCCTGGCGAGCACCTCGGCGACGTAGGGATGGCCGGGGCCGTAGAGGCGCTCGTACAGCTCGCGGCCCCTCCGCAGGATCGCGTCCGCGGTGCCGGTCTCGCCCAGGCGGGCGAGCGCCGTCGCGTGCAGGGTCTCGGCGGCGACCGTCGTGGGATGCTCGCCCAGGCTCTCCCGGAACGCCCGGGCGACGCGCCGCAGCAGCCGCTCGGCGGCGGCGTGGTCGCCCAGCGCGCACAGCGCGGTGGCCTCGGCCCTGTGCTGCTCCATGACCTCGAAGTGCTCGTCGCCGTAGCCGCGCGCCAGGTTCGCGGCGGCTCCGGCGGCGCGGTCCCGTGCGCGGCGCAGCATCACGGGATCGTCGAGGAGGCTTCCCATCTCGGCCTCGACGAAGGCGAGCCGTCCGAGGCCCAGGAGAGTGCGGGCGTCACCGTCCCCGTGAGCCTCGCGCAGGACGGCCACGCTCCGCCGCCTCAGCTCCAGCGCGCTGCGGACCCGGCCTCCCCGCCACAGCACGGTGCAGCGCAGGTCGTCGACCTCGACGCGGCGCAGGTCCGCGCGCGGCACACCGGCGGACTCCAGGATCCGGCGTGCCCGCTCGGCCGCGCGGCGGGCCTCCCCCAGCTCGGAGAACTCGATCAGCAGGCGGCACCGCCACACCAGGAACGGGAAGAGCGCCGGATCGTCGGGGCCCGCCGTCTCCTCCCGGACGCGCAGAGCCGTGTCCATGGCCGTCCGGGCGGCGGCGAGGTCCGCGAGCCTGTACAGCAGGACGCCCTGCCGGAGCTTCGTCTCCGCCCACTGGGGGCTGCCGCGTCCGTACGCGCGTTCACGCAGCGCCAGGGCCGTTTCCAACGGCTCGCGCGCCTCGGCGTAGCCGGCTCGTTCGATCAGGTAGGACCCGGCGCGGTGGAGCAGGTCGCCGAGCGCTCTCTCCGTCCTGGACGGCGGGCGGTCTTCCCCGTCGCCCTGCTCCCGATGGCGGGCCTGGACGGCCAGGACGTGGGGCAGGAGCTCCGCGCACGTCCCCCACCGGCCGCTGTCCGCGACGTCGCGGGGAAACCGCCGGTCGAGCAGCGCCACGGCGGCCTCCAGCCACTCTTCGGCGGATTCGGTGTCCAGCCGGACGGCGGTCTGCACGAGGCGGTGGACGTGCAGCCGACCCGCCTCCGCGGTGACCAGGGAGTACCGCGCCAGCCGCTGGACGGCCAGGTCGTGCTCGACGAGGTCGTCCGCCAGGTGCGCCAGCCCGCCGGGCAGCGGCACCGCCGGGTCGAGCAGGTCGCGGGGGATCCCGACGGGGGCGAGCATCGCCCACAGGCGCATCAGATCGAGCGCCGCCGGCAGCTGCTCCCCCGCCCGGGCGAGCAGCAGGTTCCAGGTCATGGACACGGGCTGGACCCGGTCGTCGGGCCGGAAGCGCGACAGCACCCGGCCGAGCGAGTCGTCCAGCAGCCGCCGGTAGGTGCGCAGCGGCACGGCGGCCTGCCGGCAGTAGGCCGCGGCGTGCGCGAGGGCGAGCGGCAGCCCGCCGAGCACCCGGGCGATCTCGCGGGCCGCCTCGGGGTCGTCGTCGCCGGTCCCCTCGCGCAGGAACCGCTCCGCCGTCGCGGGCGCCATGGGACGCACCTCGACGCGGCCGCCGGGATCGATCAGCCCGCCCCAGTCCGACCGCGCGGAGGTGAACAGGACATGCCCGGCACGGCCGGCGGGCCAGTGCTGGACCGGGCTCCCTCCGGCGCCGGGCGCGGCGTCGGCGTCGGCGTTGTCGTAGACCAGCAGCCAGCGGTCGTCGCCGCGCAGCGTCCGCCACAGTTCGGCGACGACCCGGTCCGCGTCGGGCTGCTCGCGTACGCCGAGCGCCGCCGCCAGCCCGAGCAGCCCGTGCCGCAGTTCGACCGCGCTCTCGGCGTTCAGCCACCACACGATGTCGTAGCACCCGCCGTAGCGGTGGGCGTACTCCGCGGCCAGGGCCGTCTTCCCCACGCCGCCGAGGCCCCACAGGGCGACGGCGGTCGCGCCGTCGGGCGCGTGCCCGCGGGTCAGGGCGGCCCGCACGCGGCGCGTCAGGTCGTCGCGGTCGACGAAGCCCGGGTCGGGCGGAGGGAGGTTGCTGACGCGGGGGCCGTCGCCGGGGAAGCGCACCCCGTGCCGGGAGGGGCGCCGGTCCGGTCCGGGAGCCGGGGCGGCGGCGTCGAGGGCGGCGAGCCCGCGGACGATGACCGCGCACGCCGCGCTCTCCGCCATGCCTTCGATGTCGATGGCGTCCGCCTCCGCGTCGCCCGCGCAGGAGTCGACCCGGACCTCGATCCGTCGTGCGCCGTCCCGGCCGTCACTCTGGGACTCGTCCCCGCGCTGGGCGATCTCGCTCGTGGAGGAATGCACGACCAGTTCCCAGGTCTCCCCGTCTGGAGCAGCGGGCGGCGAACCCCACGGGCGCATCTCGACATGCGCGGGAGTGGCGAGGGAGACGGCGGCCGCCACCCACTCCGCGTACGCCGAGTCGGCCGGATGGTAGGACACCGCCACCGTGCGCCGGGGCGGGGCGGGTTCGCCGGGCTCCCTGGCCGGTGGCAGCCGCCGCGTCCGTTCGTGCAGGAGCCCAAGGTACGTGCCGCCGCCCGTGACGAGGGAGCTGAACAAGCCGAGCGCGAGGGGACCCGCTCCTGCGGACGGCGGGACCTGGGCGGCGAATCCGGCATAGGTGCCGAGGCCGACGGTCAGCCCCGCCGCGGCCGGGACCCGATGCACGGCCAGGGAACGGGGCCGCCCCCACAGGCGCCGCCGTCTCGCCGGTCGGTCTCGCAAGCTCGCTCCCGTCCGCCTGGCCGGCCGTGGCGCC
This sequence comes from Actinomadura sp. NPDC000929, assembly GCF_040492065.1. Classification (NCBI taxonomy): domain Bacteria; kingdom Bacillati; phylum Actinomycetota; class Actinomycetes; order Streptosporangiales; family Thermomonosporaceae; genus Actinomadura; species Actinomadura sp. NPDC000929. Next base: position 99,841 of record NZ_JBEUPA010000007.1, read on the forward strand.
GTCTCCCGAAGCGCCCGGCAGGGCACGTCCATGAGACGCGGCAGGGACGGGGATCGGTTTTTCGGTCCCCCCGATACCCGGGGACGCGAAATGATCGGCCAGGTCGACCGCCGGGCGGCGCTAGCGGCGGGCCCGCCAGGGCCCCTCCGAAACGACGCGGCGGCGCGACCGGCGGTCCGGTCACGAATTGCCCTTCCATGCTCAGACCCGAAGGATGAGCATGGTTTCCGAACGGAAACGCGCACGCGGAGACAGAGAAGGACGAGGGGCGGGCAGCGGGTCGTGAAACGGATCGTGGCGGTTCTCGCCGGACTGGTGGTCCTGTCGGCGGTGGCGGGCGCCGGGCCCACGACCGCCGTGGCCGGCAGCGTGCGGGTGCGGCCGGGCGACGACTGGACGCTGCCGGGCTGGGTCCGTCCGTCGGCGAACTCGGGGCTGTTCTCCGAGACGGCCGCCCCGCGGTTCGGCGTCGGCACGCGCAGCCTGGACCTGAGCTGGCGCCAGCTCCAGCCGGACGGCCCGGGAACGCTGGACACCCGCACCGCGGGCTCCGCCCAGGACATGAGCTTCCCGCCGCTGAGCCGGCAACTGGCGGACCGGCGGCCCTTCTGGGTCCGCATCTTCGCCAGCGGGTCGCGGTGGGCGCCCGAATGGGTGGCGGACCAGTGCGGCGTGGAGCCGCTCGGCCCCGACTACGACGGGCAGTACCACCTGCCCCTCTGGGACGAGTGCGTTTGGGGGCGGCTGCTCGCGCTCTACCGGCGGGTCTTCGTGGACGAGGGCCTGCGCGCCGACCCGCGGCTGAGGCTCGTCTACGTCCCCGGCGCGTTCACGTGGGCGGAGTACGACTACGACCTGATCAGCAAGGCGGCGGAACAGGGGCTGACGTTCGAGAAGTACCGGTCGTGGTACCGGCACGCCTGGCGGGATCTGACCGCCGTCTTCGGGCCGTACAGCGGCAAGCTCGTGTTCACCGGCGAGGACTACCCGTGGGGTCCGTGGGGTTCGAGGACGGACCTGTTCGCCAGGCAGGCCGTCGACGCGGGGCTCGGCATCCGGACCGGCATCACCGAGGTGTTCAACTTCCATCTGAGCGAGGCGCCGTCCTACGGGAGCCGCGTCGAGCCCGACGGGCACCTGACGGTAGACGAGTCCCTGCCTCTCCATGACGGGCGGCATGTCGCCGCCACAGAGAACGAGTGCTTCAACGACTGCGGCTACCACACGAGCGAGCCGTACTACGCCGTCCGGCAGTCGAACCTCAAGGCGCTGCAACTGCGGACGAACTGGGTCTACGTGGTCCCAGGCCCTTCCTACATGAAGGAGTATCCGCAGCACTGGAGATGGGTGCGGTTGAGCATCGGCAAGACCGCCTCCGATTCGCCTGACGCGTGGGCCGCACTGCGCGACGCCGAGGACACGTACTGGAAGGACACGACGGGGCCTTTCACCGGGGCCCGCCGGTGGCCCGGGCGCCCGTGGGTGCGCAACCTCGAACGCTGGCTCGTGCAGCGGGACGTTGCTCCCGACGGAAGGGCCCGCCGCTCCACCGCCGACGTCCACAGCGGCGTCCTCGGGCCGGAGAACGGCACCGCCTACGAGGGACTGCGCACCGACCGGGCGCAGGGGCAGACGTCCCTGTACTTCGACCTCGACGACCGGTTCCTGCGCGGGCGGCTCCGGCCGGTGCAGATCAAGGTGACGTACCTGGACGCCGGCAGGGGCGACTGGTGGATCGAGCACCGGGGCGGGCGCTCGCCGGCGGTGCGCCGCACGGGCGACGGCGCGTGGAAGACCGCGACGTTCCGGCTCCCCCGGCCCGCGTTCGCCAACCGCCTCCCCGGCGGCACCGACTTCCGGATCGCGACGGGCGCGGGCGACGACCTGGACGTGCGCTTCGTCCGCGTGGTGCGGCTGCAATCACCCGACCGTTCATGATGTTTTCTGCTCTGTAGTCTTCACTTTCGAGCACAAGTGAGCATAAGGTCCCGGAAGGATCGGACTTCGGGAGGGGCTCATGGCCGGGAACCGCATCATGACCGAGATCTCCGCGCAGCCGGAGTGCTGGCGGCGGGCCGCCGGGATGGCCGACGGGCTGCGCGACGCGCTGCCGGCCCGCGGGGAGCGGGTGGCGGTCGTCGGATGCGGCACCTCCCTGTACATGGCGCAGGCGTACGCGGCGCTGCGGGAGGGGGCCGGGCACGGGGAGACCGACGCCTTCGCCGCCTCGGAGATGCCGTACGGCCGCCGCTACGACCGGGTGCTGGCGCTCACGAGGTCCGGGACGACGACCGAGGTCCTCGCCGTCCTGGACCGGCTCGGCGGCTCGGTCCCGACGACGGCGATCACCGCCGACCCGGGCACGCCGGTGGCCGGCAGCGCCGACCGGCTGGTCGTGCTCGACTTCGCCGACGAGGAGTCGGTCGTGCAGACCCGGTTCGCCACCACCCTGCTGGCGCTGCTGCGCGCGCACCTCGGCGAGGACCTGGGGGCCGCGATCGCCGCCGCCGAGGCCGCGGTGGCCGACCCGCTCCCGCCCGGGCTGCTGGAGGTCGAGCAGATCACCTTCCTCGGCCGCGGCTGGACGGTCGGCCTCGCGCAGGAGGCCGCCCTGAAGATGCGCGAGGCGGCGTGCTTCTGGACCGAGGCCTACCCCGCGATGGAGTACCGGCACGGGCCGATCAGCATCACCGGCCCCGGCCGGGCGGTGTGGATGCTCGGCGGGCTCCCGGACGGCCTCGGCGAGGAGGTGGCCGCGACCGGCGGGCTGCTGCGCGCCGCCGGCGCCGACCCCCTCGCCGAACTGGTCCGGGTGCAGCGGCTCGCGGTCGCGCGGGCGGACGCGGCGGGCCTGGACCCCGAGCGCCCCCGGCACCTCACCCGCTCGGTCGTCCTGGACGCCGCGCCCGGCGGCCCGGCGGCATGATCCTCACGGTCACGCTGAACGCCGCCCTCGACGACACCTACGAGGTGCCGCAGGCGCGGCTCGGGGCGGTCCACCGGGTCGCCGCGGTGCACTCGCGGCCCGGCGGCAAGGGCGTCAACGTGGCCCGGGTGCTGCACGCCCTCGGGCACGAGGTCGTTGCCTCCGGCCTGGCCGGAGGCGCCGCGGGGCGGCGCATCGAGGAGGGGCTCGGCTCCCTCGGCGTGCCCGCGGCGTTCACTCCGGTCGCCGCGGAGTCGCGCCGGACGGTCACCGTCGTCGGCGCCGAGGCCACGATGTTCTGCGAGCCGGGTCCGCAGGTGACCGGCGCGGAGTGGGCCGCGTTCCTGGCCGCCTTCCAGTCCCTGGCCCGGGACGCCGCCGTGGTCGTGCTGTCGGGGAGCCTGCCGCCGGGCATCCCCCCGGACGCCTACGCGCGGCTCGCCCGCACGGCGCCCGGACCGGTGATCCTGGACGCCGACGGGGAGGCGCTGCGCCTCGGGCTCGCCGGACGCCCCGGCGTGGTGAAGCCGAACGCCGAGGAGCTCGCCCGCGCGAGCGGCACCGGCGACACGGCCGCGGGGATCCGCGCGCTGCGCGAGGCGGGCGCGGGCGCGGTCGTCGCCTCCCTCGGCGCCGGCGGCGTCCTCGCCGCGACCCCGGACGGCGTCCTGCGCGCCGCGCTCGACCGTCCTCTCCAGGGCAACCCGACGGGCGCGGGGGACGCGCTCGTGGCGGGGCTGGCGGCGGGCCTCGCCGCCGGCCTGCCCTGGCCGGACCGGCTCCGCCGCGCCGTCGCGCTGGCGGCCTGCGCGGTCCGCTCCCCCGTCGCGGGCGAGATCGACCCCGCCGGGCTTCCCGCGCTGCTGCCCCGTGTCACCCTCCGGACCGAGGAGAACCATGCCGCTCGCCCCCATGAGTGACGTCATCGCCGGACCGGACGCGCGGGGCCGCGGGCTGGGGGCGTTCAACGTGATCCAGCTGGAGCACGCCGAGGCGATCGTCGCCGGGGCGGAGCGGGCGGGCGCGCCCGTGGTCCTGCAGATCAGCGAGAACTGCGTCGCCTACCACGGCGCGCTCGGCCCGATCGGGCGGGCCGTGCTGGCGCTCGGCCGCGCCGCGCCCGTCCCGGTCGTCGTCCACCTGGACCACGCCACCTCGCCGGACCTCGTCCGCGAGGCGGTCGCCCTCGGGTTCGGGTCGGTGATGTTCGACGCGTCCGCCCTCCCGCACGAGGCGAACGTGGCGAGCACCGCCGATGTCGCCGCCCGCTGCCGGGCCGAGGGGGTGTGGGTCGAGGCGGAGCTCGGCGAGATCGGCGGGAAGGACGGCGTGCACGCGCCGCACGCCCGCACCGACCCGGACGAGGCCGCCGGGTACGTGGCCGCCACGGGCGTGGACGCCCTGGCGGTCGCGGTCGGCACGTCCCACGCGATGCTGACCCGCGACACCGTCCTCGATCTCGCGCTCATCGCCCGGCTGCGCGCGGCGGTGCCCGTCCCGCTGGTCCTGCACGGGTCCTCCGGGGTGCCCGACGACGGGCTCGCCGCCGCCGTCGAGCACGGCATGACCAAGATCAACGTCGCGACGCAGCTGAACAAGGTGTTCACCGCCGCCGTCCGGGACCGGCTGGCCGCCGATCCCGGACTGGTCGACCCGCGCCGCTACGTCTCCGCCGGCCGCGACGCGGTCGCCGCCGAGGTCGCCCGCCTGCTGCACGTCATCCGCGCGGGCCGCCGACGCGGTAGGTGACGTGGGTGACCAGGGGCGTCCGGGCCACGTCGACCGGCTCCAGCGCCAGGTCGCCGACGCCCTCGAACAGGCGCTCGCCCTCCCCGAGGACGACGGGGGCGATGTGGAGGCGGAGTTCCTCGATCCGGCCCGCCGCGAGGTACTGGTTCACGGTGCTCGCCCCACCGGCGATCGAGACGTCCCTGTCCCCCGCCGCGTCCCGCGCCTGGGCCAGCGCCGACTCGATCCCGTCGGTGACGAAGTGGAACGTCGTGCCGCCCTTCATCACGATGCTCTCGCGCGGGTGGTGCGTCAGCACGAAGACCGGCGCGTGGTAGGGCGGCTCCTCGCCCCACCAGCCCGTCCAGTCCGGGTTCCACGCCGGGCCGCGGTCGGGGCCGAACATGTGGCGCCCCATGATGTAGGCCCCGGCCGAGGTGATCTTCGCGATCTCCTCGGCGTTGGCCTCCTGCTCCTCGAACATCCACCGGTGCAGCCGCTCGCCGCCGTCGCCGAGCGGCTCCTCCAGGCGCTGGTTCGGACCCGCCGCGAACCCGTCGACCGAGATCCCGATGTCACAGGTGACCTTGCTCATTGCGGTGCCTCCTTGGCGGCGCCCCTGCGGCGCCTTTCACCAGTGGATCGGACCCACTGCCGCGTTCTCGACATCCCGGACCCCCGGAGATGAGATTTTTTTGAACCCGCGGCCGTGGCGTGGACGTGCTGTGGGGTGTCGCATACGCGGCGGGGGGCCGAACCTGGGAGGACGACCTGACCACCGACAGCCGCCTGGAGCGGATCTCAGACGAGGACGTGCCCGCCGCCGCCCCCGAGGCCGGTGAGCGCTCGCGACGGCGGCGCGTCGCGGCGCGGGCGGTGACCGGCGCGGCGTTCCTGCTCGTGCTGGTCGCGCTGGTCGCGCCGGCCGAGTTCGCCCTCCTGGCCCCGGGGGCGTTCGTGCGCGTCCCGATCGAGGGCGTGGCCGGCGTCGCGCTGGTCCTCGTGCTGCCGGCCGGGGCGAGGCGGTACGCGGCGGGGGCCGCCGGGGCGGTGCTCGGGCTGCTGCTCGTGCTGAAGGTGCTGGACATCGGGTTCGACGCGGTGCTCGTCCGGCCGTTCGACCTGGTGCTGGACTGGCCGCTGCTGGGGCCGGCCGTGGAGTTCGTCAAGGAGTCGTCCGGGCAGGCGGGGGCGGTCGCGGCCGTCGTGCTGGCGGTGGCGCTGGCGGTCGGCGTGGTCGTCCTGACGACGTTGTCGACGCTGCGCCTGAGCGGCGTGGCGGTCCGGCACAGGAGGCCGGCGTCCTGGGCCGCCGGCGTGCTGGGAACGGTCTGGCTCGCCTGCGCCGTGCTCGGGGCGCAGTTCGTCCACGGGGTGCCGGTGGCGTCCAGGAGCGCGGCGGTCCTCGCCTACGACCACGCGCGCCAGGTCAGGACGAGCCTGAACGACCGCGAGGAGTTCGCCAGGGCCGCCGCCGTGGACAGGTTCCGCGACGCGCCGCCCGACAAGCTGCTGACCGGGCTGCGCGGCAAGGACGTCGTCCTGGCGTTCGTGGAGAGCTACGGGCGGTCGGCCGTGGAGAGCCCGCAGTACGCGCCGCAGGTCGGCGCCGTCCTCGACCAGGGGACGCGGCGGCTCCGCGAGGCGGGGTTCTCCGCGCGCAGCGGCTGGCTCACGTCCTCGACGGCGGGCGGCGGCAGCTGGCTCGCGCACGCCACGCTGCTGTCGGGCCTGTGGGTGAACAACCAGCAGCGGTATCGCGCCCTGGTGAACAGCGACCGGCTGACGCTGAACGGGGCGTTCCACCGCGCGGACTCCCGGACCGTCGCGCTCATGCCGGCGATCACGCGGGCCTGGCCGGAGGCGTCCTTCTACGGCTACGACAAGGTCTACGACGACCGGAACCTCGGCTACCGAGGCCCGCGCTTCAGCTTCGCCACGATGCCCGACCAGTACACCCTGTCGACGCTCCAGCGCACCGAACTGGCGAAGGAGGACCGGGCGCCGGTGATGGCGGAGACGGCGCTGGTGTCCAGCCACGCCCCGTGGGCGTCCGTCCCGCGGCTCGTCCCGTGGGAGCAGGTCGGCGACGGGTCGATCTTCGACGGGATGGGCAAGGGCTACGACGCGCCGTGGCCGGCGCCCGGCCGCATCCGCGCCGAGTACCGCGCGTCGATCGAGTACACGCTGAACACGCTCGTCTCCTACCTGGAGACCTACGGCGGCAAGGACACCGTGCTGGTCTTCCTCGGCGACCACCAGCCCGCGCCGCTCATCACCGGGCCGGGCGCGAGCCGGGACGTCCCGATCACCATCGTGGCGAAGGACGGCGCCGTCCTGGACAGGATCTCCGGATGGGGCTGGCAGGACGGCCTGCGTCCCGGCAGGGGCACCCCGGTGTGGCCGATGAGCGCGTTCCGCGACAGATTCTTGACCGCGTTCGGAGGCTGAACGGAGATCGGGGGGACGCTCCCCGGGAAGGGGTGGCGGCGTGACCTCGCTGTCCGCGGAGCCCGGACGGCCCGCGGCGCCTTCGGCCGAGGAGGCGCCGGGCCGGTTCCGCGCGCTGCGCCGCCGCTGGCTGCTCGCGGCGGTCGTCTCGGTGCTGCTGGCCCAGATGGGCGCCGCGATGGCGACCACGGCCGTGCAGCAGAGCCCGACCGTCGACGAGCCCGTCTACATCAGCACGGGCGTGGTCTACCTCCGCGAGCACGACCTGCGCCACAACGCCGAGCACCCGCCGCTCGGCAAGCTCCTCATCGGGGCGGGGGCGGTGCTCGCCGGGCCGCACCTGCGCGCCTCCTTCACCGGCAGCGACTACAGGCTCGGGAGGCAGTTCCTGTACCGGTGGGGCAACGACCCCCAGCGGGTGCTGCTCGCGGGGCGGCTGCCCGTCATCGCGCTGACGCTGCTGTTCGGGCTGGTCGTCTTCGCGTTCGCCCGCGACCTCGCCGGCCCGGCCGGGGGGCTCACGGCACTGACCCTGTACGCCTTCTCCCCCGACGTCATCGCGCACGGGTCGCTGGCCACGCTGGACGTCCCCACGGCCGGCCTGCTGCTGACGTCGGTGTGGCTGCTCTGGCGCGCGAGGCGCAGGCCGCGGCTCTACCTGCCGCTCGCCGGGGCGGCGCTCGGCGCGGCCGTGGCGACGAAGATGAGCGCGCTGCCCGCGCTGCCGGTGCTCCTCGTCCTGGCGGCGCTGTCGGTCCGGGCGTCCCGCCCGCAACGCCGTCCCGTGGCGACCGCCGTGCTGTCGGCGGCGGGCGTCGGCGTCCTGGCCGTCGCGGTGGTGTGGGCGAGCTACCTCGCCGTGGATCCGCGCCTGCGCTGGGCCGCGCCCGCCGACCTGCCGTCCGCCGGCGGGCTGCGCGGGCTCGCCGCCGGCTGGCTGCCGTTTCCCCGGCCCTTCCAGGACGGGATGCGCGCGCAGTTCGGTTTCGAGGACATGCGGTGGACCGGTTTCCTGTTCGGTGACGTCTACCACGGCTCCCGCTGGTACTACCTGCCGGCCGCGCTGCTGGTGAAGACGCCGCTGGGGATGCTCGGTCTGTGGGCGGCGGGCATCGCCGCGACTGCGGCGCTGCCCCGGCTGCGTCCGGCGGCGCCGTACCTCTTCGCGCCCACGGCCGTCCTGCTGGCGGTGGCGATGACCGGGTCCCGCGACCTCGGCGTCCGCTACGCCATCTTCGTCCCGGTCTTCCTGGCGGTGGCGGCGGGCGGCGCGGTCCTCGTCCCGTGGCGGTGGGCCAAGGCCGCGACGGTCGCGCTGCTGATGCTCGTCGCGGTCAGCTCGCTGCGCGCCTTCCCCTACTACCTGCCGTACTCCAACGAGGCGTTCGGCGGCCCGTCCAAGACCCACCTGCGCCTGCACGACTCCAACGCCGACTGGGGCCAGGACCTCGGGCGGCTCGCCGACCGGCTCCGGGAGCGGTATCCGGGCGAGCCGGTCTGGCTGGTCTTCAAGGGCAGCGGCGTCCCGTCCGCCTACGGCATCCGCGCGCGCGACCCGCTCACCGCACCGCCCGGCGAGGTGCGCGGGCTGCTGGTCGTCTCCGACAGCTGGCTCGTCAAGAACGACCCGCGGCTGACGCCGCTGATCCGCACCAGCGAGCCGATCGACGAGGTCGGGTACTCGGTCACCATCTTCCGCCGGCCCGCCCTGCGCCCGTAGCGCCTTCCCCGGGGCTCTGAGGGGCCGCGGGTCAGCGGCGGTGGGTGTGGGCGCGGGACCAGAGCGCCGCCCAGCCGCCGTGCGCCAGCCAGGACGCCGGGACGCGGAGTCCGTGCTCGGCGATCTCGTCCCAGAAAACGGCGGTGTCGGCGCCCAGCTCGCGGGCGGCGGGCAGGGCGCGCTGCCAGGGGCCCTCCTCGTCCTCCAGCGTCGTTGCGGGGTAGCCGGGGACGGTGGTGGTGCGCGGCGGCGTCACGGGGACGAGGCCGGTGGCCGGCGCGGCGCAGGTGGTGGCGACCGCCAGCGCGCACAGCGGCTGCGCGGCCGTCGGCTTGGCGAAGGCGCGGGCGATGACCGGGTCGTCCTGGAGGGCGAGCGCCCCGATCGCACGGCGGACGCGGCGCGCCACCAGGTCGAGGGAGTACGCGTCGGCGACGGCGGGGAGCTTGACGAGCCTGCGCAGCGTCTTCGGCAGCGGCGGCTCGCCGAGCAGCAGCGGGAGCTGGTCGTAGCGGTCGCGCAGCGCCGGGTCGAGGGCGTCGAGCGCGGAGCGCAGGGGGCGGTGGCCGGAGGCCGTCCAGAGCCGGACCAGATCGGTGGCGCCCTCGTCCAGGGCGCGGCCGACGGCGCCGGTGAGCTGCGGGCCGCCGAAGCGGCGCAGCCGGGCGAGCGCGGCGTCCGGCCCGGTCCCGGCCACGGCGGCGAGGACGTCGAGCGCCTCCGGGGCGGCCCGCGCCCACGAGCGGACCGCGAGCTCGCCGAGGGCGGGACCGGTCTCCTCGACGAGGCGGGGCGCGGCGCGCCGCCTCGCCGGCCGGGACGGCGGGAGCTCCTCCGGCGCCTGCGGGGCCTCGTCCTCGACGGCGCCCGGGATCGCGGCGACCCACGCGCGGAAGCGCTGTTCGAGGGTCTCGTCCGGCGGGTCGTTGAACCTCGCCGCGATCTCGCTGACGCGCCAGCCCCGGGACGCGGGACGCAGCGGCATCAGCTCCGCGTTCGCGACCAGCAGGCCGTCGGCGTCGTAGAGGCCCGCGAGGCCGCTGCGGCCTGCCCTGGCCTCCTCGACGTAGGCCGGTCCCGCGATGCAGTTGCCCATGTAGTCCGCCCATTCGGCGACGTCCCGGGCACTGCGGCCGATCTTGAGCCGGAGGCGGGTCCCGGGGACGGCCGCGCCGTCCAGGGCGGCGAGCGGCGCGGGGACGGCGAAGTCGCCGGTGAGGGCCTCGGCGATCGCGGTCGCCGACGCCAGGCCCGCGGTGAGGGCCGCCCACGTGCGGGGCGCCCGGGGCGGGACGCCGCCGAGCGCGACCAGCTGCGCCGCGCCGGAGACGGCGCCCATGAGCGAGTCGAGGCGCGGGGTCAGCGGCTCGACGACCGGCGGCGGGTCGTGGACGAACCAGGGATCGCCGGTGCCCGGGGCGGGCTGGGCCCGCTCGTGCCCGTGCAACCGGGCGAGGGCGTCGATCAGGTCGACGTACCAGAGCAGGTCGGCGGCGGTCTCCACGGTCGCCGGGTCCTGCTCGGGGGTGAGCCTGCGGCGCAGCGGCTCGGTGTCGCCCAGCATCGGCCCGCTCCACGGCAGGATGCCGTCCCACTCGGCGGGAGGACGGTCGTAGCCTGCCACCTGCCGCCAGCTCTCCAGGCTGGGTGACCACTCGCGCAGCAGGGCGTCGTGGGTCCCGACCATGTCGCCCATCACCCGCCCGACGTCCTCGACGATGACGAGCGCGAAGTCGCGGGCGCAGGCCAGCCGCGGTCTGACATAGGCGGCGAACTTGGCGTCCATCGGCCGGGCGCCGTCCAGCCTGCGCGCGAGGTCGCGGACGTAGGCGCCGGGACGCGTGGGGAGGCCGGTCAGCCCCGGCACGCGCCGTGCCGCCTTCCCGGCGGCCCAGTCGGGCATCAGGGACGCGGCCGCGCGCAGCACCGGCGCCGACCGCCCAAGGCCGTCCTCCAGGCCGTGGTCGGCGACCGCCGCGGCGGTCCGGAGCAGCGCGGTGGCGGCGATCGCGTCCGCGAAGACGCGCTGGAGGCGCTCGTGCCAGTACCAGCGGCCGGGGGTCCAGCGCGCGATGTCGGCGAGCGAGGGATGCTCGTCCGCCAGGTCCATGCGCACCTGCCACAGGACGTGCTCGTCGTCGTCGTGGCGGCGGCGCTTGCGCAGGTCGGCGACCCGGTCGCGGCGGCTCTGCGTCGCCAGCCGCGCCTCCCGGCGGGCCAGCCCGGTCCGGTGCTCGGCGACCCGCTCCCACAGGTCCAGGATCAGCGCGAGCCTGCGGGGCGCGGGCACCGGCCCGAGCACCTGCCGCAGGTACCCCGCGAGCACGGACGGCGATCCGCCGGGGGTGAGGTCGACGCCTTCGGGCGCCTCCAGGGCGAGCACCTGTTCGAGCTGCTCGGGTCCGAGGACGTCGCTGGCCGCGGACGCCAGGTGCAGCGCCGCCCAGCGCCCCTCCTCGGCGGCCCGCCCGGCGGCCGCGCCGACCCGCCTGGTGACCGCGGGCCCGAAGAGCGCGACGAGCACCCCGGCCCGGTCGCCGAGGCGGTGCGCGCCGTGGAGGCCGACCGCCCGCAGCGCGGCCAGGACCGCGTCCCGCTGGTCCCCGCGCGCCCCCTCCAGCCGCGCGGAGCGGAACCCGGCGCCGAGATCGACGCCCGCTCCCGCCGCGACGGCGCCCCCGTCGGCGACGAGCAGCGACAGTTCCCGGACGGCGTTCGCCGCGTCCTCCGCCGGCGCCTCCTCGGGGCCGAGAGCGACGGGCGTCCCCGGGTGCGCGTCCGCCCCGTCCAGCAGCCTCCGCGGTCCGGAGGGGCGGGCGATCCAGGCATGGCGCCCGGACGCCACCACACCCCCAGAAAGCCGGATCTTCATTCGCCCCATCATCCTCCGGGGGCCCGCACCGGCCAACGGATTTCCCCGCATCCGGCGGCCCGTGTGGTTCCCTGTGGTCATGTACGACGTGATCATCGCGGGCGGCGGGCACAACGGCCTGGTCGCGGCCGCCTACCTGGCGCGCGCCGGCAGGCGGGTGCTGGTGCTGGAACGGCTCGGGCACTTCGGCGGGCTGGCGGTCTCCGCGCGCGTCTTCCCCGGCGTGGACGCGCGGCTCTCGCGGTACTCCTACCTGGTGAGCCTGCTGCCGTCGCGGATCGTCCGGGACCTCGGCCTGCGCGTCGAGCTGCGCGGACGGCGGTTCGCCTCGTACACGCCGGTCGGCGACGGCGGCCTGCTGATCGACAACGGGGACCCCGCGCGGACGGCCGCCTCCCTCAGGGGCGACGCCGGCGCCTGGCGGAGGTTCTACGCGATGGCCGGGCACGTCGCCGAGCGCGTCGCGCCGACCCTGCTGGAGCCGCTGCGCGACCGCGCGGAGCTCCGGGACGCGGTGGACGACCGGGAGGCGTGGCGCGACCTGTTCGAGCGGCCCGTCGGGGAGGTCGTGGACGAGCGCTTCACCGACGACACCGTGCGCGGCGTCGTCCTCACCGACGCGCTGATCGGCACGTTCGCCGACACCTCCGATCCCTCCCTGCTGGCCAACCGGTGCTTCCTCTACCACGTCGTCGGGAACGGGACCGGCGACTGGAACGTGCCCGTCGGCGGCATGGGCGCGGTGACCGGGGCCCTGGCCGACGCCGCCCGCGCGGCCGGGGCCGAGCTGCGCTCCGGCATGGAGGTCCTGCACGTCGACCCGGCCGGGGAGGTGACCTTCCGGGACGCCGACGGCGCCGAGCACGCCGTCTCGGCCAGGTGGGTGCTGGTCAACATGCCGCGGGAGGGTTCGGCCGAGGGGTCGCAGCTCAAGGTGAACATGATGCTCTCGCGGCTGCCCCGGCTGCGCGACCCGTCCCTCCGGCCGGAGGAGGCGTTCGCGGGCACCTTCCACATCAACGAGGGCCGGAGGCAGCTCGACACGGCCTACCGCGAGGCCCGCGACGGCCGCATCCCGTCCGTCCCGCCCGCCGAGGTGTACTGCCATTCGCTGACCGACCCGTCGATTCTCGGGCCGGAGCTGCGGGAGGCCGGGGCGCACACCCTGACGCTGTTCGGCCTGCACATGCCGGCGCGGCTGTTCCGGGCGGACCCCGAAGGCTCGCGCGCGGCGGCGCTGCGCGCGACGCTCGCGTCCTTCGACACGGTGCTCGCCGAACCGATCGAGGACTGCCTCCTGCGCACCCCGGACGGCACGCCGTGCCTGGAGGCCAAGACGCCCGTCGACCTGGAGAACGCGGTCGGCCTCCCGGGCGGCCACATCTTCCACCGCGACCTGTCGTGGCCGTTCGCGGAGGAGGCCGGGGAACGCGGGCGGTGGGGCGTCGAGACCGAGCACCCTCGCGTGCTGGTGTGCGGGGCGGGCGCCAGACGGGGCGGAGGCGTCAGCGGGATCCCGGGCCACAACGCTGCCCGCGCCGTGCTGGACGCCGGCTAGGAGCGCCCGCAGGCGCGGTGAAGGGCCGCGACCGCCGCGGCAGGGTCGTAGGCCGGCAGCACGGCGGCCAGGTGACCGTCCGGCCGGACGATGTGCACCGTGTCCGGGCCCGCCCGCAGGGCCGTCCGCAGCACCCCGTCGGTGTCGATGGATTCCAGGGCGTGGATCTCGTGGGGGACGTCGGTCGGCAGCCTCTCGGCGCGCCCGCCCTGGGTGAGGACCACGAACCGCCTGCCGAACAGGCGGCGCAGCCGGGTCGGTTCCCCGTCCACGACGCACGGCCCGTCGGGGCAGAGGACGCCCGGCAGCGGCGGGCGGACGGCGCCGGGACCGCGCGGGAAGTCCTCCACCGGCCCGGCCGGGGTCGTCAGCGGCGAGTCCAGGTACCAGAACGGTTCGGCGAGCCTGCCCGAGTCGATGATCGCGCGGGGGTCCGGGTGCGTCCGGGCGGCCTCCAGGGACTCCAGCCGCCGGGCCCTCTGCCGCGGGGTCCGCGGGACGAGGAACTCCATCGTGCGCGTGGTCACCCGCAGGTTCTCCCCGGCGGCGGCCCGGCGCTCGGCGTCGTAGCTGCGCAGCAGCGCGGGCGGGGCCCAGCCGTGCCGGACGAACGCGAGCTTCCAGGCGAGGTTCTCGGCGTCCTGCACACCGGAGTTCAGGCCGCGGGCGCCGAACGGCGCGTAGACGTGGGCGGCGTCCCCGGCCAGGAACGCGCGGCCGGACGCGAACGCCGCCGCGACCCGCTCGTGGAACCGGTACACGGTGGCCCACACGATCTCGTACGGGACGTCCCCGGTGATCCGGCGGATGCGGGCGTCCAGCGCGCCCGACCTGCGCTCGGCGTCGAGGTCGTGGTCGGCGGGCACCTGCCAGTCGATGCGCCACGTCCGGTCCGGGCACTGGTGGACCAGGACCTGGCGCCCGGGGTTCCACTCGGGGTCGAAGAAGAACCGCCGCTCGCTCGGGAACGGCAGGTCCGCCCGGATGTCGCAGATGAGGAACCGGTCGGTGAAGGTCCGGCCGGGGAAGCCGATGCCGAGCAGCTCCCGGACGGCGCTGTGCCCGCCGTCCGCGCCGACCAGGTGGGTGCCGCGCACGGTTTCCCCGGCGGCGCCGCCGGAGCGGGCCTCGACGCCGTCGCCGTCCTGGCCCACACCGGTGACGCGATGCCCGTACCGGACCTCCACCAGCGGTTCCGCCGCGGCCAGCTCCCGCAGCCGCGCCTCGACCTCCGCCTGGGAGATGTTGATCCAGGGCGGCACGGCACTGCGCCCCGCGTCGGGGAAGGTGACGGCGAACAGCTCGTCCCCGCGGTGGTAGGTGCGGCCGGTCGTCCACGTCACGCCGCGGGCGATCATCGCTTCGGCGCACCCGACCCGGTCGAGCACGTCGAGGACGTCCCGCTGGAAGCAGATCGCCCGGGACCCGGACGGGTCGCGGCCGGCGGCGGCCTCCAGCACCACGCACGGCACGCCGTGCCGCGCCAGCAGCAGCGCCGTGACCAGGCCGACGGGTCCCGCGCCCACGACGACGACCGGTTCGCTGTCCCTCACGCGTCCACCCGATCACGTCGCGGCGTTCCCGGCCACCTCCCGGGCGCGCTCGGCGGCCCGCTCGATCGTCCGGTCGGCGACCTCCCGGTCCTGCCAGCCGCGCACGTCGGTGCCCTTGCCGGGCTCCAGGCTCTTGTAGATGTCGAAGAAGTGCGCGATCTCGTCGAGGGTGTGCTCGTGGACGTCCCGCAGGTCGCGGATCTCGGCGTAGCGGACGTCCCCGGCCGCCACGGTGAGGATCTTGGCGTCGGGGACGCCCCCGTCGAGCATCCAGAACACCCCGATGCTGCGCACCCTGATCACGCACCCGGGGAAGGTCGGCTCCTCCAGCAGCACCATCGCGTCCAGCGGGTCGCCGTCCTCCGCGCACGTGTCCGGGATGTACCCGTAGTCCGCCGGGTACTGCGTCGAGGTGAACAGCATCCGGTCGAGCCGGATGCGGCCGAGCCGGTGGTCCATCTCGTACTTGTTGCGCGATCCCCGGGGAATCTCGACGATCATGTCGATCTCCATGAATCCCTCCCCCATGGGGAGCACTACCCACGAGTCGCCCCGCCACGTCAGTGGGCGGCGGCGTTCCAGTCGGGGCCGGCGCCGATGGCGACCTCCAGGCCGACCGCGAGCGGGTAGGCCGTCGTCATCCCGGTGCGGACGATCTCCCTCACCGCGCCGGCCTCGCCGGGCGCCACCTCCAGGACGATCTCGTCGTGCACCTGGAGCAGCAGGCGGCTGGCCAGCCCCGCGGCGGTGAGCGCCTCGTCCACCCGCAGCATCGCGATCTTGACGATGTCCGCGGCGGAGCCCTGGACCGGGGCGTTGAGCGCCATCCGCTCGGCCGTCTCGCGCCGCCGCCGGTCGTCGCTGTTCAGGTGGGGCAGGTAGCGGCGGCGGCCGAGGATCGTGCGGGTGTAGCCGGTGGCCCGGGCCTCGGCGACGACGTGGTCGAGGTAGTCGCGGACGCCGCCGAGCCGCTCGAAGTAGGCGTCCATCAGCGGGCGCGCCTCGGCCACCGGGATGCCGAGCTGCCTGGCCAGGCCGAACGCCGACAGCCCGTAGGCCAGCCCGTACGACATCGCCTTGATCTTGCGGCGCATGTCCGGGGTGACGTCCTGCGGGCGGGCGCCGAAGACCCGCGCGGCCATCGTGGTGTGCAGGTCCTCGCCGGACTCGAACGCCGCAAGGAGCGTGGGGTCCTGCGAGAGGTGCGCCATGACGCGCAGTTCGAGCTGCCCGTAGTCGGCCGTCATCAGCGACTCGTAGCCCTCGCCGGGGGTGAACGCGCGGCGGATGCGCCGCCCCTCCTCCGTCCGGACGGGGATGACCTGCAGGTTGGGGTCGGCGGAGCTGAGCCGGCCGGTCGCGGCGACGGTCTGCTGGAAGTCGGTGTGGATGCGGCCGTCGGCGCCGATCTCCCGGATGAGCCCGGTGACCGTGGAGCGCAGCCGCGCCTGG
Organism: Actinomadura sp. NPDC000929; assembly: GCF_040492065.1. NCBI lineage: Bacteria > Bacillati > Actinomycetota > Actinomycetes > Streptosporangiales > Thermomonosporaceae > Actinomadura > Actinomadura sp. NPDC000929. Next base: position 116,101 of record NZ_JBEUPA010000007.1, read on the forward strand.
TCGCGGTGGCGCAGCAGGACCTGCGGCAGGCCGTTGTCGGTCCGGGTGGCGAGCCAGGTCAGCGCGTCCACGTCGGTGGAGTACCCCGACTTGATCTTCTTGGTCCTGGGCAGGTCGAGCTCGCCGAACAGCACCTCCTGGAGCTGCTTGGTCGAGGCGGGGTTGAAGCGACGCCCGGCGATCCGCGCGGCCTCGTCGGCGGCGCGCTCCATCCCCTCGGAGAAGTACCGCTCCAGCTCGCGCAGCAGCTCCGCGTCGACGTGCACGCCGGCGCGCTCGGCGCGGGCGAGCAGGCGCGAGAGCGGCAGCTCGACGTCCCGCAGGACCTCGTCCATGCCCGTGGACGCCAGGTCGGCGGCGAACACGCCGGCGAGGTCGAGGACGGTGCGGGCGGCCGCCATCAGCCCGGCCGCGCCCTCGGCGGACGGGCGGCGCCCGAGGTGGCGGCCCGCGAGGTCGGCGATCCCGTAGGCGGCCAGCCCCGGGAGCAGGAGGTAGGCGGCCATCGCGGTGTCGGTGGCGACCCCTTCGAGCCGCCAGCCGCGCTCGCCGAACACGCGCAGCAGCGACTTCACGTCGTGCAGCGCCTTGGGCCGGCCGGGGTCGGCCAGCCAGGCGGCGAAGGCCCGTTCGTCCCCGGCGGTGAGGCCGGACGGCTCGAACGACGCCGCGTCCCCGTCGCCGGTGGCCAGCGCGATCCGTTCGACGTCTCCCGCGCCGCGCGTCCAGGTGTGGTCGGCCGCCAGCCCGGTCAGGCCGGTGGCGTGCGTCCCCAGCCAGCCGGCCAGCTCGCCGGGCCCGAGCTCCCGCCCCTGGACGGGCTCCGGCGCGGCGTCGGGCGGAGGGCGCCCGCCGCCCGGGTCCGCCGCGAACAGGCGCTGCCTGATGCTGGCGTTGCGGAACTCCAGCTCGTCGAGCAGGGAGGTGAAGGCCGCCAGGTCGTACGGGCGCCGCCGCAGGTCGGCGGGCCCCACCGGGAGGTCCAGGTCGCGGACGAGCTCGGTCAGCCGCCGGTTCAGCGCGACGGTCCCGGCGGCGGCGCGCAGCTTCTCCCCCGCCTTGCCCTTGACCTCGCCGGCGTGCTTCAGCAGGGCGTCGAGCGACCCGTAGTCGCGGACCCACTTGGCGGCGGTCTTCTCCCCGATGCCGGGGATGCTCGGCAGGTTGTCGGACGGGTCGCCGCGCAGCGCCGCGAAGTCGGGGTACTGCGCCGGGGTCAGCCCGTACCGCTCCCGCACCGCGCCGGGCGTGTACCGGATCATCTCCGACGCCGTCCGGTAGAAGTACAGGACGGTGACGTCGTCGCTGACGAGCTGGAGCACGTCCCGGTCGCCGGTGACGATCAGGACGTCCATGCCGTCCGCCTCCGCCGCCGTCGCCAGGGTCGCGATGACGTCGTCGGCCTCGTAGCCGGGCGCCCGCAGCACCGGCACGCTCATCGCGGCGAGCAGCCGGTCCAGGACCGGAAGCTGGCTGCCGAACTCGCTCGGCGACCGCGACCGGGTGGCCTTGTACTCGGGGAACGCCTCGGTGCGGAACGTCTGCCGGGAGACGTCGAACGCGACGGCCGCGTGCGTGGGGCGCTCGTCCCGCAGCACGTTGGCGAGCATGTTCGCGAAGCCGTACACGACGTTGGTCGGCTGCCTCGAGGTGGTGGTGAAATTCTCGACCGGCAGCGCGTAGAACGCCCGGTAGGCCAGTGAGTGGCCGTCCAGGAGCAGCAGGCGTGGCCGGTCCGTCATGTGTCACATCCTGGCACCCGGGGGATGGGCATGAAACCGGCGGCGGAGGTGTTGGGAGCGGCATGACCAAGATCGAACTCGGACGGCTCGGGATCTGGCTCCCCTGGCCCCAGCTGAGCCCGGACCTGGCCCGGGACGTGGAGGAACTCGGCTACGGCACGGTCTGGATCGGGGGCTCGCCGGCCGACCCGGACATCGCCGGGCGGCTCCTGGCCGCGACCGGCCGCATCGTGGTCGCCACCGGCATCGTGAACATGTGGAGCACGCCGGCCGAGGAGGCCGCCGCGGCCTACCACCGGCTGAACGACGCGCACGGCGGCCGGTTCCTGCTGGGCGCCGGCATCGGCCACCGGGAGCGGAACGAGGGGTACCGCAGCCCGTACGAGACGATCGTGGACTACCTCGACCGGCTGGACGCCGGGAACGTCCCCGTGGAAGGCCGGGTCCTCGCCGCGCTGGGGCCGCGGGTGCTGCGGCTGGCGGCCGAGCGCGCCGCGGGCGCCCACCCGTACCTGACCACGCCCGAGCACACCCGGTCGGCGCGGGAGATCCTGGGGGCGGGCCCGCTGCTGGCGCCGGAGCAGAAGGTCGTGCTCGACCCCGATCCGGTGCGCGCCCGCGCGATCGCCAGGGAGACCCTGGCCCGCTACCTCGCCCTGCGCAACTACGTCGCCAGCTTCGAGCGGCTGGGGTTCACCGCCGACGACTTCGCGGGCGGCGGCAGCGACGCGCTCGTGGACGCGCTGGTCGCGCACGGCGACGCGGCGGCGGTCGCCGCGCGGCTGGAGGCCCACCTGGAGGCCGGGGCCGACAACGTCGCCGTCCAGGTGCTGACCGAGCCCGGCGGCGATCCCCGTCCCGCCCTGCGGTCGATCGCCGAGGCCCTGCTCTGACCGAGGCACTGCTCTGACCGAGACGCCGCTCTGGCCGGCCTCGCGCAGGCCGGGCGGACATGGCGAGGGACGCGCCCGGGGCCGGGCGCGTCCCTCGGTGTGACGGGTCCTACCGGGTCGCGTGGTTGCCGACGACGTCCGGCGTGACCCGCTTCCTGGGCTGCGCCTGCCTGCGGGCGAGCTCGTTCCCGTTGACCGTCAGGGTGCTGTGCGCGAACAGCTCGGTGACCGCGGCGGTGCCGTCGATCATCTGGTCGAAGCCCTTCAGGTTCACGTTGTCGTACCGGTCGCAGGCCTGGTGGTAGCACGGGTCGTAGGCGAGGCCCGCGGTGCCGCCGTACCGCTTCGCCTGCTCGGGGGTCTTGATGCCCTCGGCGCCGGTGAACAGGCCGCCGGCGGGGATGCCGACGCTGATGAACGCGTCGTAGTCCGAGCGTCCGTTGAACGGCGTCGGGTCGGTGGGCAGCTTCCGCTTGCCGAAGTAGTCGACGAACGCCTTCTCGATCGCGCCGGACCCGGCGGGGGCCTCGACGTTGTTCTCGCCCGCGCTGTTGTCGCCGTCGTAGACGAAGTTCACGTAGTTGGGCGAGGCGAGCATGTCGAAGTCGAGCATCAGCGCGACCTTGTCACGCTCGGCCTGCGGGAGGTTGTCGACGTAGTACTGGGAGCCGAGCAGGCCCTCCTCCTCGGCGCCCCAGAAGGCGAACCGCACCTTGTTGCGGACCTTGGAGCCGAGCTTGTCGATCTGCTTGGCCATCTCCAGCAGCGTCGCCGTGCCCGAGCCGTCGTCGTTGATGCCGGGCCCGGCGGTGACGCTGTCGTTGTGCGCGCCCACCACCACGACGTTGTCGGCCCTGCCGCGCCTGGTGTCGGCGATGACGTTCGCGGCCTGGCGCTTCTCGTTCAGGGTGTCGGTCCTGACCCGGAGCGTGACGCCGCCGTTCTGCGCCTGCTGGACGAGGGCCTTGCCGACCGCGTTCGTCGGGCCGACCACCGGCAGGCCGTAGGGCGTGGTCAGCGTCCCCCCGACCGGGCCCGGCTGGCCGGGCAGCTGGTAGATGACGACGGCGGCCGCGCCGGCGGCGACGGCGTTGTCGGTCTTCAGGGAGAAGAAGCAGCCGCCGCGCTGGATCAGCGCGATGTGGCCCTTCGGGAACCCGGCGAAGTCGCCCGCCTCGCATCCGCTGCCGTCACCGGTCGCCGCCGGGTCGACGGGCGTGGCGGGGGCGGTGACGTCGCCCGACCCGGAGTACTGGAGCGTCTCGAAGTCGCCGTGCGGCGCGAACGTCTTCGGCTCGGGCGCGGTCTCGGCGAGAACCGGCTCCGACAGCTCCTGCCAGAAGTCGAACTCGAAGTTCTGGACCACCGGCGCGTATCCGGCCCGCTTGAGCTGGTCCGCGATGTACTTGATGGTGATCTTGTTGCCGGGCAGTCCCGCGGCCCGGTTGCCGCCGTTGGCGTCCGAGATCTTCTGCAGGTTCAGCTGGTGGTGCCGCACGTCGCTCAGCTTGACGAGCGCGGCCAGCTTGGACTGGGCCGGGCCGGCGGCGTGGGCGGGCGCCGCGGCCACGGTGGTGGCGGCGAGCGACAGCCCGGCGAGGACGGCTAGCGCGGCTCTGCGCATGCTCGGTCTCCGTTGATGGGGGGACAAAGTAAAGCGAAGCTTGACACCTGTCATTTCTCGCAACAAGACACGACTCAGCATCAAAACGGCCAATATTGGCCTCGTTCTTCACCGGGTTAACACGGTTGACACGCCACCGCCGATTACCCCTCGGCACCCTTCCCCGCGCTCCGCCGACGCGTTCGACAAGGCCCCGAATGCCATTCCATTACAAGATCAATTATCGAACCCCAACCTCTGACCTGCAATGACGTCCGATAAAGGCGGGCCTGGCGCGGCCGGACGCGCCGCGCCGGCGCGGCGTCCGGAGATCGCCGCGCACCCGCCCGGAAGGCGCGAGTTCACGCGGCGCACGCGAGAGGTCACAAGTCGCCGCAGGTGAAGCCTCTGGTCCCCGGCAAATCGAACTAAGTAAGCTCCCGTCCCGCCAGGTCGGTCGGGGACGGCCGGTTCGAAGACGATCAGGAGTGTGGGCCGGTGACGAAGCCCGAGCAGCTTCATGGCTCCCATGAGCGGCCGCGCACGCGGCCGGTCGGACGGCGGATCGCGATGCTCCTCGCCATCCCGCTCACCGCTCTCGTCTCGCTGTGGGTGTTCTCGGCCGGGACGACGCTGTCCGCCGCGCTGCAGCGGTCGGAGTTCACGCGGATGTACAAGGACGTCGGGCTGCCGGCCGGCGCCGTCATCGGGGCGCTCCAGCGCGAGCGCGCCGCCGCCGTGGCCGTCCTGACGGCGCGGACCGCCGCCGACAGGCGGGCCTACGAGGACCTCGCGAGCAAGACCGACGCCGCCGTGGCGGCCTTCCGCTCGGCGGCCTTCAAGCCCCGCCTCAAGGACGCGATGGGCCCCGAGCTCTGGGAGCGCATGGAGGCGCTGGACGACAGCCTCGACCAGCTCGAACCGCTGCGGGCCCAGATCACCCAGCACGCGGCCAGCACCGTGCAGGCCATCGACGCCTACAGCGGCTTCTCCGACTCGACGTTCCGGCTGCTGACGACCTTCATCAGCGTCAACGACACGAAGGTGTACCGGCAGAGCGCCGGGATCACCCACTTCTCGTGGGCGAGCGACTTCATGCTGCGCGAGGACGCCCTGATGTCCGCGGCCGGCGCGCGCCGGCTGACCGCGGCCGAGCGCATGGCCTTCTCGGGCTGGGCCGGCAACCGCGAGCAGTTCTTCTCGCTCGCCCGCGTGGAGGTGACCGGCGCGCTGTCCCGGGTCGTGGAGCAGCTCGCCACGTCGTCCGCCTACGGCACCTTCACCCTGATCGAGACCCAGATCCGCTGGCAGGGTCTCAATCCCGGCGTCCGGCAGTGGCGGACGGCCACGCAGGAGCTGACCCCGCTGTGGTTCACCTCCTCCTCCCGCCTCGGCGACGTCCTGAACGACGACGTCGTCGAGCCGGCCGGACACCGGATCATGCTGCGCTTCTTCCTGGCCTGCGTCGTGGGCCTGCTGATCGTGGCCGCCTCGGTGACGCTCTCGGTGCTGTTCGCCCGGCGGCTCGCGCGGGAGCTGCGGGACCTGCAGGCGTTCGCGCAGCGGCTCGCGCACGAGCGGCTGCCCGCGGTCGTGGCCCGGCTGCGGCGCGGCGAGAAGGTCGACGTCGACGCCGAGGCGCCGCGGCCGGAGCGGGGGCGGACGAGGGAGATCGCCCGGGTGGCCGACGCGTTCGACGCCGTCCAGCGCACGGCGGTCGGCACCGCGGTCGGCGAGGCCGAGCTGCGCGCCAGCATCAACCGCGTCTTCATCAACCTGTCGTGGCGCAGCCAGTCGCTGCTGCACCGGCAGCTGCGGCTCCTCGACCAGATGGAGCGGCGCGCCTCCAGCCCCGAGGAGCTCGACGACCTGTTCCGCCTCGACCACCTGACCACCCGTATGCGGCGGCACGCCGAGGGCCTGGTCATCCTGTCGGGGTCGCCGACCGTCCGCGCCTGGGACCACCCGGTCGCCGCCGAGGACGTGGTGCGCGCCGCGATCGCCGAGGTGGAGGACTACACGCGGGTGGAGGTGACCGGCGCGTCCTCGGCCGCGGTCGGCGGCGACGTCGTCGCCGACGTCATCCACCTGCTGGCGGAGCTGATCGAGAACGCGGCGTCGTTCTCCCCGCCGGCCACGGAGGTCACCGTCAAGGTCGAGACCGTCGCCAACGGGCTGGCCGTCGAGGTCGTCGACCGGGGCGTCGGCCTGGATCCCGACGAGCTGGAGGACCTGAACCGGCGGCTCGCCAGCGCCGTCGAGTTCGACCTGGTCGACACCGAGAGGCTCGGCCTGTTCGTCGTCGCGCGGCTCGCCGCCCGGCACGGCATCCAGGTCTCGCTCCTGCCGTCCCCGTACGGGGGCACGACCGCGATCGTCCTCGTCCCGCACGCGCTGGTCGTCCTCGACGACGACTGGCACATGGCGCGCGGCCACGCCCCCGGGACGCCGCAGCCGGTCGGGTCGGCCGCGGGCGCGGGCCAGGCACGGCTCGGC